>JAYUVA010000811.1:0-3913 GCA_043754375.1 Candidatus Kuenenia sp.
CGTTCCGGCAGGTCAGCCAAGTGCCGGAACTGCGCTCCGCTTGGTCCGGCCTACCTCAAAATCCAGCCTTGATCAAGCCCTAAAGTTCGCGGCGCCATCGTTCGGGAACACCTGCGAAAGCGGCCAGATAAGTCGCTTCCAGGGGTACCGTGACGTGTCGCGGCGGTCGGAGGAACAGTGGCATGTCGGGAAGTGGTTTTCCCACCGCAACCGGTTCGATAAACGCTTGCCGTTCAAGTCCGCCGGTATACGCCACCATTGTGAGCGGTTCGCCAGGTGGCAGCGAAAACGGTTGATCTTCCTCGTCGATGTTTTCCCAGATCGCGCTGTGGATTCCCTGAGGATCGCGACTGCCGGCAGGAATCACATCAATGATCAGCAGATGAATTCCTGCTCGCAGGAGTTCAAGTGCTTTGTCCACGAAGGAACGCAGGGCGTATCGAGTCGATTTGTTCCCCGGTGAGACAATCTCAATCACCGCCACGACATCATCACCGCTCCGATAACGGATCACAACCCGGCTTCGTTTCTCCGCATAAATCTCTATTTCGGCTCTGGCTGTGAACCGCGTCCTGGGCACCGCAATGGCCAGACCGCCATCGCCCGATGTTCCGATCCCTTCGTCAGCATCATCGTCATCTGCAGCCAGCGATTCTTTGTTGCCCAGCGCCACGACATCCGGCCCCAGTCCTCCGGTAATCTGTTCCGCCATCGCGTAGTATTCGGACGGCAGCAGCCCGGAATTCAATGCACGGCTGATGCATGAAATCCATTCGTGATGAAAATGGTGGAAGGTACCGGCAATGACGCGCGTCCAATCGTGAACTGGCATTTTAGCTTCCTCGTTTGCAGAAAAGCATGAGCTCCATCCCGGCATTCTATCGCGTCAAATCAGGATATCACAGGTTTCGTTCTCAAGGTTCACTGCGAACAGCAACCGCCGCCGGAGCAGTCCTGCACTTTCAGTGATTTGTTCCACGGCATCCTGGCGAGGATCATTCCTATGCCGCTGGTGCTACGCATTCCGGCGAATGTCATGTCGGCTCCGACGACGCCCGGGATCGCAAGGAACCATGAACTGACTGTTGCGGCCAGAACCGTGCCCGCCACGATCAACAGCCCGGCGACGATGCGGACCTGTCGTTCCAGGGAGATCATCTTCTTTGTGCCGCGATTGACCGGCAAACCAGCGGCAACCCATGCGAGCGTGCCCCCTTCGATATTTACCACGTTTTCAAAGCCCGCTTTGACGAAGGCGTTGCACGCCTCAGCCGAACGTCCGCCGGATCGGCAGATGACATACAGCGGCTCGTGAGCACGAGCTCCGCGGGACGTCATGATGAGTTCGGGATTCAGCTTGTCCAGAGGGGCGTTCAGGGAACCGACAGCATGGACTTCGTAGAACTCCATCGGCGTCCGCACGTCAATCAGATCGAAACCACCCTTCTTACTGAGCGGTGCAAATTCCTGACAGGAGATTGTACTGACCATGCATTCAAGTCCTTCAACGAGTCGCAATTTACCAGAGAGATTGTACTCCGCGCGGGGCGGATTGAGATTCTTGATTGTTGCCGGATTCGTCAGAATTCGGGTAACCGTTCACGACAATTCGAGAATGACAGTTTAAACCACAGATGGACACGGATGAACGCAGATTGATAGTTGATTTCTATCTGTGTTTATCTGTCGTTGCCTGCGCAGGTTCCGTTTTGAGGCTTGCACGGGTGCGAATTCGGCCATGAATAATGCACACCTCCGAATTCTGACGAATCCGGCTACACACCACTTGTGCCCTCAGCTGTGAACGCGCGGCAGTTCGCAGCCTTCGGCCATGATGGCGGCTTCGGCAGTGGCGAGTTCCTGCAGCCGCGAGTTGACGTCTGAGTCGCTGGCGAATTGTCTGGCGAGACGTACGTACGTCGCATGATGCCGTGCTTCCGATTCGTAGAGACTGCCATAGAACTCCTTTAATTGCGCATCCGGCAAATGATCGCGCAACAGGACGAAGCGTTCACAACTGCGAGCTTCGATCAGTGCTCCGACCAGCAATCGATCGACCGCGCGATGCGGTTCAGGACGCCGCACGAGTTCCTTGAGCTTGCGACCGTACGTCCCGGGCTTCAGCCGGTGAAAACGCACGCCGCGTTGTTTCAACAGATCACGCACAAGCTGAAAATGTTCCAGTTCCTCCCGCACAATTTCCGACATCTCCCGGCACAGGTCATCGTGTTCGACATAGTCAAACATCAGATCCATCGCCGTCGATGCTGCCTTCTGCTCGCAGTGCGCATGATCAATCAGAATTTCGTTCAGGTGTTGATCGACCTGAGACAGCCAGCGTTCGGAGGATGTGGATTGAAGATGCAGCATGGGATGTGGCGCGGCGTTGTTCGTTAATTGAGTCCGGGGATTCGTGTTTGCTGATGTTTCAGAACGAGTCTGGAGACTCGTTCTACAGCGACAGCACCTGCCACAGGCCTGAATAGTCGTCAGTCCAGTGCAGGATTTTCTCGTCGTCTTTCCACGGTGTCACAGACTTCAGAAACGCAGCGTCGTCGCCGAGTTCTTCATCTGACGTCAGCAGAATCCAGGTGGAGCTGAAGACACCGGTCAGATCATCGGCAGAGTTTTCGATTTGATATGCGTTCCAGCCAAGATGTTTCGCCAGGCCACGTGACACGGGATTGAGATCCAGAAAACGATTGGAGATATGCACGGCCAGAATTCCACCGGGCCTGAGTTGCTGTCGATAGATATTACCGCATTCGCTGGTGAGCAAATGTACGGGAATTGCATCACTGCTGAAAGCATCGATCGCCAACACGTCAAATTGCTGACTCTGGCCGGCTGCGATTTCGCGTTCCATCATGATCCTGGCATCACCAATGACGACTTCGGTCCTGGCTGCCGAATCACGCAGATATGTGAAGAATTTGGCGGATAGCGCTTCGACGTCAGGATTGATATCATAGAAACGGAAGGTGTCGCCTTTTTCACCGTATGCTGCGATCGTGCCGGTCCCAAGCCCGACCACGCCGACGCGCAATGGCCGCTGGTCGCTCTCGTCTTGCCGCTCACGACTCATCTGAATCGCGACTCCCACACCGCTTTCGCGACCGTAGTATGTCGTCGGCTGCGTTTTCCAGTACTCGTCAATGAACTGAAATCCGTGTCTGATCTGCCCGTGAGTCAAAGAATACTTCGGCGCGATGAAATCTTCGTCCTCTTCGGATGATTCCTTCTGGACGCGCAGCACGCCGTAGAAATTGCGGGCGGTGTAGACGGTCTGCTTATCATTATCGACAACGTTTTCTGATTGCACAATCGCCGCCAGGCGATTCGACAAAAACAGAATGAGGGTGATGGCGGGTACCCAGAACCAGAACCCCAGCGATGACCGATCTTTACCTCGAAAGCCGCGGGCCGACCATTCCATCAGCAAAGCCGCGCCAGTCGTTGTGGCAAACGACACGGCCTGCCAGTCTTTAATTTTGTCGAAGTACAGCAGCCCCGCACAAGCACCGGCGACAAGCGGATACAACATCCCCAGAAGATAAAAGCGACTGAATGCAGAATGGGGCCACCGTTGGTCAATCCAATGGATGCACCACAAAGCCGCCGTCGCGATCACAGGCGACACAATCGCGCTGGCAATGATGACGGTGCGAATCGTGGTGCTCATCATACCGGAGAACTGCCACGTTCCATAACCGATGAACCACCCGCACAACACTGCAGAAAATACAGTCCACACGGCGATGAGCGTCTTCCAGCGCCGTTCCAGAGTACCTGTCACAAGGAGCCCGATGAACTGCATCAAACCGAATACGCCAAAGACGATTGTTTCGTCCGTCACATCAATCACGTCTTCCAGTGGTCCATACGCATAGTACGCAACCAGTGCCACATTTGT
>JAYUVA010000812.1:0-9413 GCA_043754375.1 Candidatus Kuenenia sp.
CGTCAGTAACATGATTCGCCTGCTGGAACTTCCGGAATCCATTCAGCAGCTTCTGCGCTCAAACAAAATCACTGGCGGTCACGCAAAGGCGCTGCTGCCACTGTCAGAATCGCAGCAGAACGAGCTCGCTCGACAGATCGAACAGGAACAATTGTCCGTCCGTCGCGTGGAAGACATCGCGCGCGAAATGCTTCGTGCCGGGACGTTACCGCTGAAACACGGGACGGACGCGGGAGGATCGACCGAAGGCGATCAACAGCCTGAAACATCCAATCATGTGCTTGGCTTGCAGGATTTCCTGCGCGGCCATCTTGGAGCGAAGATCGACATTCGGCAGAAGAAGAACAATGCAGGCCAGATCGTGATTCACTTCGCCAACAACGACGACTTTGAACGCATCGTCGGACGTCTGCGGAACGCAGGCTAAAGTTCAGCGCTGGCGAGCGGCTGGGCGTCAGCCCTCCGTGTACGACCGCGACTTCACTCTGGATGGAATCCCCTATGGCTCGGCAAGCAACTGTTCCACCACCTGTTCGATCGTTTTGTCGGCAGTGGCGCCCTTCCAGTTCAATTCTCCCTGCCACCATTGACGAAGGTATCCGTTCTTATCGACAACGTAGACGGTTGGCCACATCGTGTTTCCCCATGCGTCCCAGTTTTTCGATGCGACGTCAACCATGATCGGAAACTCCAGTGTGCGTTCCGCTGCGGCCGATTTCACTGCGGCGGGGTCACGCTCCTGTGAGGTTTCCGGCGTTTGAATGCCGACAACCACGACACCTTTCTCACGCCATTGCTCGTGCCAGCGTCGGTAGATTTCGAAGTTCGCGTGGCAGTTCGTGACATGCTCGACCAACCAACTGTGAACGCGTTGATCCAGTGAATCGAGGAGGGGAAGCTGCTGTTGCTGTGACTGATTTCGCAATTGAAACCACGGCCCATCGATCTCTGCGAACAGTGATTCCAGTTCCGTGACCTGCTTACTGTTCAGTTTCAGTTCCTGATGAACCTCGGGCGCGTGCAGCAGCGCTAACATTTGGCGCGGTACGAGCGAGCGATGTTCGCTTGAGACGGACTCCATCTGCATTCCGATCGCCGACGGCACGAGTACCAGCGCGACCAGCAGGAGATAGACGATCCGAATTTTTATAATGCTGATCATTTGATTTGGCTGCGCCGACTTTCAAGTTGCGTGACGAACGCCGCGTGTTCGGTTGTGGACAACCCTTCATTCAGTACCTGCATGACATGCTTTCCGTCGCGTCGCAGCATGGCGGCGGCATGCAGCCAGAGCCCCGGAAACGTTTCACTCCGGTAAAGATTTGTACAAGGTGCCTGTCACCGGACTTCTCTTTCACCGGACTTCTCTTTTTCAGCATGTCCATCAGATGTTGCCTTTCGCTGGACGTGGACGCTCCGGTTTTCCAGGTGCTGCCGCCCAGCAGGTGCCATGCACCCAAGCACTGCGTGCCGCCCAAGCACTGCGCAAATGCCTTTCTGTCCGGGAACGCATTTTTCGCAGCCAATGCTGCCTCGATAAACGTTGCTCCGGGAAAAAATGCTTTTGACACAGGTTCAATTGCGACAAATTGACCGCAGTGCGTTGCCTCAAGCTGACTTCTCAGTTCAAGTTCGTAAACTTCTTTGGCTCTTTCCGCAATTGACATTCTTAGTCCTCCTTCAACTGACGGTACTTCGTGCGGTATTTGTCATACAGCTGAGTGTGGCGGCTGGTGAGATCGACCTTACGGCCCTGAATCCATGCGGCTGTGACCAGCGTTTCGGTTTCCAGAGGATCGCCGTCGCTCACAAACAGCGTGGCGTCCTTGCCGGGTTCGAGTGTCCCGACGCGGTCTGCGATGCCGAGGATTTCAGCGGGATACTGGGTGACTGATCGCAGGGCGTCTTCGTACGGCAGACCATACGCTGCGGCTGTTGCGGCGTGATACGGCAGGTTGCGTGTGTTCCATGTTTCAGATCGACCCGTTCCGGAAATGCAGAACCGAATCTCCGCCCGGCGGAGACGTTCGGGAAGCGTGTAGGACGAATCGTATTCTTCATGGTCGTGTCGCGGATCTTTGTGGACGGCATCGACAATGACAGGCACGTCGTAACGTCGCAACATCTCGGCGCACATCTCGGCATCATGTCCTCCCAGCAGAATGATTTTCACGTTCTGCTCGACACCGAACGCCACCGCCCCCTGAATCTGATTCGCACGGTCCGCCCAGATCAAAAGCGGTATCTGACCTTCAACGACCGGGATCATGGAATCCAGGCGGCTGTCGAACGGCTGATTCGCCGGATTGGCGGCACGCGCTTTGATGTAGGTGCGTGTGTTTTCAAACAGATCACGCAGGTCTTTCAGAGCCTTGATTCGTTCCGTGTCCCTGTCTTCCGGCTTTCCTTCGGATTCCGTGCCGGGAACGTGCGTCATTTCAGGTGCCGTCCGAGGCCAGTTGACTACCAGCGCACAATCAGGTTTCAGCGTCATGTCTTCGTACGTCCAGCCGTCGAGTTGCAGCACACTCGCCTTGCCGCTGACGAGACCTCCCGATGGAGCACTGACGGCGATCAGCACACCATTCGCGCGGGTGACGGGAATCAGCTCGCTGTCAGGATTCACACTCACATGCGCACGGACGTTGGGATTGATCGATCCGATCTCCGTCATATCGAGCGTCGAGCGCGTAGATGAGATTTCTACCAGCCCCAGATGCGAATGAGATTCAATCAGGCTGGGGTAGACGTGTTTGCCTTCGAGGTCCATGACCGTCGCGTCCGCCGGCGGTTTCATGCGCCGCCCCAGGTCCACGATTTTTCCGTTGTCGAAAATCACTGTGCCGTCTTCAATCGCCGGTCCGCTGATCGGGTGCAGCACGCCGTTGATTAACGCGATCGGCTTTTTCTGTGGCGCACCGGGGATCTGGTCGGAAGCCGATGCGGCGGAAAGCAGAGCGAGCAGTGCCAGTGCGGGAATTGCAATTCGGGTCATGCTATTTCGTGTCATTCTGATGGTTGAAGTGGTGGCAGAATTCGTCATATCGAGGCCAGAGCGCTGCGGGATCGGACTCACGTTCTCCGATTTTCTGCATCTCTTCACTGGATGACAGGATCTTCTGAATCAACGTGTTTCGTTTCTGCAGCGACTCTGCCTGCATCTGAGCATCCTCGTCGCGATGAAAGTAGCGGCGTCCATCGATCCATGTTTGTTCACAGCGAGTAAAGTTGGACAGCGGGTCGCCGTTCCAGACGACGAAGTCCGCTTGCTTCCCCGGCTCCAGTGATCCTACCAGATGTTCAATTCGCAACTGTCGGGCGGGGTTGAGCGTGACAAATTTCAGCGCTTCTTCTCGCGGGACACCGCCGTACTTGATCGCCTTGGCGGCTTCCTGGTTCAGATGCCTCGCCAGTTCGCCGTCGTCGGAGTTGAATGACACAACGACTCCCTGGTTGTGCATCAGGGCACCTGCGTGCGGGATCGCGTCGTAGACTTCAAATTTGTAGGCCCACCAGTCTGAGAATGCCGACGCCATGGCCCCGTGTTTCGCCATTTCGTCGGCGACTTTGTAGCCTTCCAGAATGTGCTGGAATGTTCCGATGGTGACGTCGTATTCTTCCAGAATGCGGAGCAGGGCGAGAATCTCATCCTGTCGATAACTGTGACAATGAATCCAGCGGTGACCCTCCACGATCTCACGCAATGCATCCAGTTCAAGGTCACGTCGCGGAGGCAGGCCACGGCGATCCGTCTGCCATGCGTCCATCTTCTTTGCGTAGTCACGCGCGGCTTCGAAAGAGTCACGGAACAGTTGTTCGACTCCCATGCGTGATTGAGGATAGCGGGATGTGGGTCTTTGCGAATTGCTCTGTTTGACGTTTTCGCCCAGAGCAAACTTCACTCCCTGTGGTGCTTCCGCGAACTTCATGTCTTCGCCCGTCATGCCCCAGCGAAGTTTGATGACCTGGTTCTGGCCGCCGATCGGATTCGCCGACCCGTGCAGAATGTTGGCGGCGGTGACTCCGCCTGCGAGCTGACGATAAATCGTGATGTCATTGGCATCGACGAAGTCACCGACGCGGACTTCGCAGGTGATGGCCTGACTGGCTTCATTGACACCTCCATCCGTCGCCATGTGGGAATGGCAGTCAATGATTCCGGGAGAAATGTGCATGCCCTGCATGTCAATGATCTGAGTTCCGTCGGGGATTGCCACATCTTTGCCGACGGCCACAATACCAGCGTTGTCGATCACAAGAGTACCGTCTTCGATAATGCCGTCCGGGCCACACGTCCAGATGGTTGCATGTACGAAGGCAAGTGCTCCTGAGACAGCCGGAGGCTCAGTTCGACCGAACGCCCCGAGCGGATAATTGATCTCAAACGATGCCATTTCCGACTTCTTGTCGATGGTCTTATCGTCGTTTTTCTCCTCAGCAATCGTTTCGGGTTTCGCTTCTTCCGATTTCTCAGGCTCAGCCGGCGCCGGAGCATCCACGCGCACTGCACTGGTGATGGCCAAACTGCCATCGGGCCAGACAATGCTGCCGATTGCTGCGGCGCGGTCTTTCTGTTCGCCATCCTTCTCCGTCAGTGTGAGCGATATTCGAATGACGCCATCGATGCCCCAATCCTTGCCATTGAATGTGGCCGACAACGCTGTGTCGAGGAGCTGGACGCCGTCGAGGGTGAGGATCTCTTTAGGCTTCGGCTCCGTGTCGTCTTCTGATTCCGCCTTCGGTTTGTCCTCGGAATCCGGGTTGGCATCATCTGCCGACGATGGTTTGCCTTCCCCGGCGATTGCGTCGTTCTTTACAGCAGCAGCTTCGTCCTTTGCTGCTTCACGCTTTGACTTTTTATCTTCAGCCTTTGGCACTGGCTGTCGGGAAACACGGCCCTTGAGCTTGCCGTCCGTGTCGGTGATTTCGATGTAGAGCTGGTCCGGAAACTCAGCGACCCTGGCGATTTGCAGTTCAAAGTGTCCGTCGGCCTTACGAGCAGCTTCAGGAGAATGCTCAAACCGCAGGCCTTCCACCCACGTTTCGACGATCTTTGAATCCTTTTCGAAGAGATCACCGTCGGTCACGACGAAACTGGCAAGTCGGCCTGCTTCGAGCGTGCCCAGTTGATGATCGACCCCCAGCATCTGCGCCGGATTCACTGTCAGGGCTCGCAAGGCGGATGATTGTGACAGGCCGCGTTCCACGGCCTTTCGCAGACTTTTCAGAAAGTCCTTTTTGGAAGGCAGTCCATCGGTTGTCAGCGCAAAGCGAATTCCTGCAGCGTCAACTCGTGCAGGATTTTCGGGTGCGATATCCCAGTGCAGCAGCGATCCCAGCGTGGCATCCTGTGCGGCCTCAGGAGTGGCAACATTGGGTGGTTTCGGAAACGCGAGTGGCAGAATGAGCGAGCGCTTTGTTGCTGCGATTTCCGGCAACCGACGGTACTCATTGCCGCTCCCTTTGATAATCAGTGCCAGACCGAACTCGGCCGCAAAGCGATCAGCTCGCAGGACGAACTGCTCATTCGACGCCGATACGATAATCGGCATGGAACCTGCGATGGCGGGTTGCAACGCCGCGAGTGCGTCATTCTGTTCCGGCCGCTGAAGTGAAGTGTCCGCAGCGAAAGCGGCTTGGGCATCGCGATACCATTGTGCGTCGTACATGGCCTGCCGAGCCAGCGCAACGGCGCCCATCGGACTACCGGGGTATCCGTCACGACCTCGTCGAGAAACCGTCAACTGCAGGTGCTGAGCGATGTTGCCGGCAACCAGCGCGGTATTGGCATTCGTCCCCGTAAGGGCCACTAGCGCGCTGCGTCCTTTGATCACGCCGTCGGTCGGAGCGACAAGCTGCGCTACGAATCCCTGCTTGCGCAGCTCGGCGATATCGGCGTTGGCGGGAAGCTGATCAGCGACAGACAGCTGCGGTGTGACCTGCCCGTTCCAATAACTCGCGGAACCGTTGAGCCGTTCAGTCGGGATTGTCTGTTCAGAATACGCATCAATGAAGCCCGCGTAGATCGTCTTTCCGGTGAGATTGATTTCCCTGGCGTCTGCGGGAACCTGGACGTCCGCTCCGATGGCTTCGATCCTGCCGTGCCGCACAAGAATCGTCGCAGGTGCAGCAGTCGCGTCCGGATGCAAAACGACGCTGGCACCCGTGATGGCAAACACATTGGGAGGATTCGAGCGCAATGCTTCCTGCGGCGTTGAAGTCTGGTCGGCCACCCCACAGACCGGGAAGCAGGCCAGAAAGTGCAAAGTGATCAGAATCCGCAGCATCGTGGTTTGTCCGGCTTGGCTTGGAAAAGGGGTCAGGAACCAATAGCCAAATGGCCCAACGGGTGCTGCGCACTATTGGTTCCTGACCCCTTTTCCAAGCCCATGATGAAAGTCGAGCCGACGTAAGTAAACGGCAGACTGGTTCAGGAATGCAAGATTCGCATGATTAACCTACGCAGGATGGACATTCATGTTCGTCGCATGGCCAGCCATCGCGTTCGAAGCGACCATTCCTGCGCTATGGAGAATAGCGTCTCGGAACTCTTTTTGCGGCGAGGGCTCGGACAAGAATGTCCAAGCTACGGGAATCGCGTGCGTCCGGCCCTGTCAATCGAGTGGTGCGGAGATTTCCAGCAGGTCAATCGCCGGTGATCCATTACAGAAGATGGTCGCCATGCGCCCGTAGGTGACCTGACCTTCTTTCATCTGCAGCGTCCTGACCAGGCCCGGCCCGGCAGTAAAACGGATGATCGCACCCAGATCAACATGGCGCAGAACGTTATGTTGAATCAGGACTCGGCCCAGAGGAATCACGCCGGCGAGGATTTCCTTTTTTACGCACTCCGTCACGTATTCAAAATTGAAGCGGACGTAGCCGAGTTGCACGATCCTGTCCGTGCCCCGCTTCCGGAGCAGGCTTCGTCGCAGATACAGATCATTTTCAAATCGCTGGTCAATTACAATCACCTCGACCGCGCAATTGTGAAACGCTTCCATCGTGACGGTCATGTGAAGTTCATGGACCAGCATGTGACGATAAGGCTCCGGCGTCGCCTCCTTGGCAACGTGCTCCGCAGACAGATAGAGAGGTTGCCCTTCCGGTTCCGGAAACAGGTTGACCAGTTCCTGGAGTTCGATGATCGGATTCACGGCGAGTTATCCTGGTAGATTTCTTGCGATTAGTCCCAACGGGACGGCATGGTGTCGCCACTTCGTGGCTGAAGCAAAAACACCGCTCACGCGGATCGTTCCCGAAGACTTTACTGTTACGTAACAAGTGGCGCTGCCTGCTTCAACCTTACGGCGATCGTCTCTTCCTGCGCTGCATGGCTTTACGATACACGGCTACATATTCGTGAGCGCTGCGGGTCCATGACCAGTCACGGGACATGCCGTTGCGCACAATTTGTTTCCAGATGTCCGGTTGGTGGTAGAACCTGATGGCTTTCTCAATCGTTTCCGCCAGCAGCTCTTTTGAATAGTCCACAAAGACGAAACCTGTCGCCGTCTGAAGCGACTCCGATTCCGATGCAAAGTTTTCAACCGAATCCGCCAGCCCGCCGACCTTACGAACAATCGGCACTGTCCCGTAGCGCAGGCTGTACATCTGATTCAGCCCGCATGGTTCGAAGCGACTGGGCATCAGAAACATATCAGCCCCCGCTTCAATCTGGTGGGCGAGCGATTCATCGAAACCAATTTCGGCAGCGACCCTGCCCGGATAGCGGTGGGCGAGATCGCGCAATTGTCCTTCGTAGTATGGGTCTCCGGTTCCGAGAAACACCATTTGCAGATCCTGCGATAGAATTCGTTCGGCAGCGCCGGTGACAAGGTCGAAACCTTTTTGGTCCGCCATGCGCGAAACCATGCCCAGGATCGGCACTTCCGCACGTTGATCCAGGTGCATCCGCCTCTGCAGATCGGCTTTGCACTCACGCTTGCCTTCGGCGACCGTGTCGATCGAATAGGGCGAGGGAATGTGCTGGTCCGTCTCCGAGTTCCAGACCTCATCATCAATCCCATTCAGGATTCCGACAAGATCGTCTCGACGATGTAAAAGCAGTCCTTCCAGCCCGTAGCCTCCGTCGGACGTGCAGATTTCGGTGGCATACGTTGGACTGACTGTTGTGATCTGATCAGCAAAGGCGATGCCTGTCTTCAGCAGATTCAGATCGCCCCAGGCTTCCATCTGATTTTGGTTGAAGTGTCTCCAGTCCATACCCGTGAGCGGCATATCGAAGTGCCAGAATCTGCCCTGATAGGCCATATTGTGCAGCGTCATCACGCTGCCCGTACGTTCAAACCCAGGACCACCGTTGTACTGCGTCTGCAGCAGACCATTCACGACCCCGGTCTGCCAGTCATTGCAGTGAATCACATCCGGTCGCAGGATCATCTGCCGACAAATCTCCAGGACTGCACGGCTGAAAAAGCAAAAACGTTCACAGTTATCAACGTAGCCGTGACCGTGCTCCTGATACAGCTGGCGCCGGTCAAAATATTCCGGCTGCCGGACCAACAGGACGCGAACATAAGTGTTCGGCAAAGTCGTCCAGTTGACCGCCCCTGAGACCGGGCGCCCATTCATCAGGATCGAAAATCGCAGCCCCGTATCGTGGATCGCCGGCAACGATACGTTATTCTGACGAAGCAGAAAATAATCGGGCAGAATCAACGTGACGTCGTGACCGAGTTGATCGAGCGATTTCGCCAACGCCCCGGCCACATCGGCCAGCCCCCCGGTTTTGGAAAACGGCACGGCTTCGGAAGCAGCAATGACGACCCGTAATGATTCACGTGGACTGACCATGCATACATCTCAGGAAACAGGATCGTGCGGATTCTTTGTGTTTCGGCAGTGAAACGTTGAGTTGAAAAAGGTGTCTGGAACTCTCCGGCATCAGGTTTTCGCAGTGTGTTCTGATGCCTCCAAAGTTCCAGACACCTTTTTTAACGCGATTTCCTGCTCTCGTGCGTGATTCCTGGACAGTCGACGTAACCGGAAAGTCGGAAGAGTGTATCCTGATTCTTGTGGCTCGCCCGTGAGAATCAGGGCAGTCTTCAGAAAGTTTTCGGAACCGATGGATTGTTCCGGATCTACTGCTTGCTGCCCTCGTTTTCCCCACCCCAGCGTTCAATCAGCGTATGCTCAACGTGCAGATGATCCAGAATCCGGGCCACGACAAAGTCAACCAGATCCGCGATCTGCATCGGCCTGTGATAAAAGCCCGGCATCGACGGCATGATTGTCGCTCCGGCATGGCTGAGGCGCGTCATGTTCTCCAGTTGAATCAGACTTAGCGGCGTCTCGCGCGGCACAAGTACCAGCGGTCGCCGTTCCTTCAGATGCACATCCGCCGCGCGTTGAATCAGATTTGTCGATGCGCCTGTTGCGATGGCCGACAA
>JAYUVA010000813.1:0-15649 GCA_043754375.1 Candidatus Kuenenia sp.
CGAGCGAACGTGTGCGGTCGCCGATCCAGGCCATGTGAGTGCCGAGATTGTACCAGCCGCGATTGCGTTCCATGCGGGTCAGTGCCTGCTCGAACGCCAGCAACAGGCCTTCGTGCGACGTGAAGAAATCAACGCGTGTCAACTGCGTGAGTTCACCGGCGGAGACAGCTTCCATAAATCGGATCGAATCGCTCAACGATTCCACCAACTGTTGATAGCGGCGCGAACCCGGCGTGTTGCGGACAAATTCCAGATCCCAGTTCTCCGGATGATGCAGGTCGGCAAAACCACCTTCGCTCAGCGCGCGGATGTAGTTGATGGTCAGCGCTGACTTCTCGTAGGCGCGGAGCATCAATTGTGGATCGTTGCGGCGTTCAGCCGGGGTAAATCCCGATTGATTGATGATGTCGCCACGATAACTCGGGAGCTCCACATCGCCTCGTCTTTCCATGTCGGCTGATCGCGGCTTCGCATACTGCCCGGCGATCCGCCCGACACGGACAATCTTTTTCTTCGAGCCGCAGATAAGTACCAGACTCATCTGAATAAGCACTTTGAGCTTCCGCAGGATCGATGTGGAATTGCAGTCGTCGAAGCTTTCAGAACAGTCGCCGCCCTGCAGCACGAAAGCGTTGCCTTCCTCCGCGATCGCCAACTGTTTGCGCAAGCGATCCACTTCCCACGCAGTGACGAGCGGCGGAAGTGTGGTGAGCAGGCGGATGGCGTCCGCAAGTTCCTGCGGATTGTCGTACTTCGGCTGCTGCTGCGCCTGGCGTTTTTGCCAGGATTCGGGGGTCCAGTGTGGATTCATTCTCAGATTGTTTCCACCCGGACGCCATTTGTCACTTCCGACTGAGGGCGGTTTTGAAAGCCGGGGGAAATTTCGTGGCGTCGGTGACACGCCTGCGAATGGAAGGCTGATTCTCCGGGATTTGCCCGCTTTGCAGGATCCGGTAGGCGGGGTGAATCATGGGAGTCATAAAACCGTCATGAACCGAAAAACAGGAAGAATGCGTAAAATCGTGATTGCAACTGCTCCACTGCGGCGCTACGCTGGGCGATCTCCCGTCAAATCTCGCTGACGAACAAAGCACGTCGAGTGATCCATTGGCAAGCGTCTCCCACGGAATGGTGACCTGCCTGACTCTGGCAAACCGAAAAGTGCTGTCGTGAAAACAAGTGACTCCGCCGCGACTCGTGTTGCGTCAATGGCGCAATTCCCAGCTGCCATGCATCTGTGTCGGACACTGCGATCTCCGGCAGAAGTGTCGTTTTCCACGACGAATCCGCAGCTTGCCGCATGCTGGAGACCCGTTCGATCGCTGTGGGAGCAGAATCATCGGGCGGAAGCGCTCTCAATGATGACCGAAATGACTCGACGCTCGGGACAGGATGCGAGCAGCAGTATTCCAACGATGTTTCTGATGGCTCACATGCAGATGGATGATGGTGATACAGTCGTCGCGCGGCGATGCCTGCAGTCGGCGGTGAAAAAACTGGGACATCAGGCGGCAGCGCCGGTGAAGCCGTCCGTTGAGGCACGATCGGGGATGTCGGGATTCGATACAACTTCGCCATATGCACTCCGCGATCGCGAATGGTTGATTCTGGCGATTCAGACGCTCCTGAACAACGATCTGGAATCCTGTCTGCTGTGGGTCCATCAGGCAGATCGCCGTGTGTTTGATTCCGTTGTTGCATCGGAATGCCCCCGGCGACTGCGACTGACGGGTGACCTGCATGCGGTGCTGGCGTGCGCTGCTGTACAGGCCGGGGAGATGAAAGAAGCAGAAAAGTTTCTGGCGACCGCGTATGAACGACATGCACATGCTGAGGCATTTCCGTCGGTCTGTCGGGACCTCGTTCTGACTTCACGTCTGGCGATATTGCAGGGCCAATCGGACCGCGCACAATCCTTGCTGGACGCCGCCGAATGTCAGCTCGTGATGGCGTGTACTCCCGATGCCGCCGACCGCAGTCCGCTGATGAGCATCATCCACAGCGACCGGATGCAGATTGCCGATACATTTCAGCAGATTCGGCAGGTTGGAGCATCGATTTTATCCAAAAAGTGAAGAACCGGCTCTCTGCTCAGGCAAAATTGGCGATGACCGTCACAATGGCGCTTCCAACGAAGGGCGGATGCCCTAAAGTCACACCTGATTCACTGGTGCAGATGCCCGCATACGTATGCGAAGACACTTCAGTACACATTGGCTGGATTCTACGGAACAGATTCGTATGGCCTTCCCGAAACCGTTTTTCCGTTGGCGACCTCACCCGTGGCATGGCCTTGAAGTCGGTCCGAATCCTCCGCATCTGGTGCATGCGTTCATCGAAATCACACCCTTCGATCTGGTCAAATACGAAGTGGACAAAGTGACGGGCTATCTGCGAGTTGACCGCCCGCAACGCACTTCCTCACAGCCGCCCGCGCTGTATGGTTTTATTCCGCGCACATTCTGCGGAGCGCGCGTTGCTGAGCTGATGCCCAAGGCGCGGCGCGGCGACAGTGACCCACTGGACATCTGCGTGCTCAGCGAGCGCCCGATTACCAAATCGGAAGTCATCGTGACGGTCCGCGTCATCGGTGGTCTGCCCATGCTTGATGGAGGGGAAGCCGATGACAAGATTATCGGCGTGCTGGCACAGGACATGATCTGGTCGCATGTCGAAGACCTGGATGAGCTGCCTCAGGCACTTGTCCAGCGATTGCGGCACTATTTCACGACGTACAAGATGATGCCGGGCGACACAACTCAACAGGTATCCATCGACCACATCTACGATCGCGCGCACGCGGAAAAAGTGATCATTGCCGCCATGGCCGACTACGACGACGAATATGGCGGTGCCTGATCCGGCACCGGGACGGTAACTCGTGCTTCAGGCCAGGATCCATGAATTTGCTTTTCGGCAGAATATGCCGAATGGCTCGGTGCCACGGCAGAACATAGTGCCGACATCGGCAAACGGTCAGTGATTGATCAGAATCCTGAGTCGGAGCAATCTGTCTGCTCACAAACTGCGATGGACGCAGTGAGGCGGTCAAGTAAGACTGCGTGGTTAACTCAGCATGAACACAACACGGCGTTCGTATGCGCGGCGGCAGGGATCTCGCTGTGGCTTGAATGATGAACGTCTGCCGCGTTGTTCGTCGATGCCTTCCAGCAGTCTGTCCCGATACTCCAAAACCGTGAGCCGCAAGGCGCAGGGCAATTCACCTGGCAAGACACCGGCGGCTAGCGCCTTGCCGCTCACAAAAACAGCGGTATTCAGACAGACTCCTGGTGTTCATTGATTAAAACTGCAGACTCGCTACAGGGAAGTTGCTTGTGTCAGCAAACGATAATTCAGAAATCTCGACATCATCCGTCCGCGCGGCGAAGGTTCACAGGAAATCCGTGACCAGCATCGGCACGTTTCTGGGAATCGGCGTCACGGTTGTGTTTTATCTGGTCGCTCCGCCCATTGCGAAATGCTTCAGCGGCGGGCCGGAATTTTTGTACCGCTACTTCTGCAGCCACCCGATCGAATATGTGACATCCGGACTTTTCTTTGTGGGTATGGCAATTCTTGCGGCAAAATGGCAACAGCTTCCCACCGATCGCGCGGTCATTGCGAATGTCAAAGAACTCGCCGCGAATGCCCGATGGGTGCAGTCCGAAGCGGGATCGGGCGCAGTGCAAAGTCTGACTGCATGGCAGGCTGCTTCGCATCGGGATGGCTGGAAATTCACTTCGATGTGGCATCGCGTCCAGGACGTGCTGCACTACGTCAATGCCGGCCGAAATGACGGACTTGAAGATCATCTCAAGTATCTCGCCGATCTTTCTGTCGATCGATTGATTCAGAGCTTTTCGCTGATTCGTACGGTGACCTGGGCCGTTCCGATCATGGGATTCCTCGGGACGGTGGTCGGCATCACGCTGGCAATTGCAAATGTCACTCCGGAACAACTCGATTCCTCACTGCCTGAAGTGACCGCCGGTCTTGCTGTGGCGTTTGATACTACCGCACAGGCTCTGACCATGTCGATGCTGCTGGTATTTGCCACGTATCTGGTGGAACGCGACGAGCAGGCAATTCTGAACGACGTGGAGCAATTTGGCATTGATTCGCTGGTGCCCTTCATCAGCAAATCTGATGCAGTTGCGGCTGAACCGGCATCCGGGTTACCTGCACTGGCGAACTGGACTGCCGAGATACTGACACAACAGACAGATTCTTGGAATCGCCATCTGACCGCGATGCAGTCGGGCTGGGCGGAGACGTTGAACTATCAAACCGATTCACTGGCTCAGGCCTTGTCGGATGAGACCGCCGCCACTCTGCAGTCTCATCGACATGCATCCGACACAGCTCGGGATCAATACGCTGCGACACTGCAACAGAGTTCGCAGATGTTTACCCAGCAGATGCAACAAACATTGACGACATTTGTGGACCGTGTTGACCTGTGGCAGAACGCGATGCGGGAAAGCTCGCTGGCGTCAGCCGGACAGGCGGAAGAACTCCATCGGCTGGGACGGACGATGCTGCAGTTGACCGAAGCGGAACAGAAGCTTGTTCAGCTTCAGGAGAGTCTGAATGAGAATCTGCAGACGTTGCAGATGGTGGCGACGCTGGAACAGACGGTGCAAAGTCTGAATGCAGCGGTAAGCATTCTGACCTCGAAATCATATATGCGAGCGGCGGCGTGACTCGGCGGCGGCCTCAAACTTCCATCTCACTGTTTCCATTTCTGGCCGTATTGGTCTGTGCTATGGGATCACTGATTTTGTTGCTGCTGGTGCTGACGCGCAAGATCCGGCACGAGCAATCCGGCGGCGATGCGCCAGCGGCAGTCGCCGTTGCGCCGGCGGCTGCGTCTCCTGATCGCACCCTCGAAATCGCAGCATTGGAAACAGAACGGGATACGGTCAGCAGTGATGTGCTGAGACTGCAGCAACAGGCGGTCGAACTTGAACAGACGGTCGCGCAGCAGCAAACGACCGTCGCGGGGTTACGTCAGCAATTCACCGAACTGGAAGGCACGCTGCACACGGCGGAAGCGACTCCCGACAAGACCAGTGTCGCCGGACTGCAGAATCAGATCACGGAACTGCGATCAAAACAGGTCGTGCTTCGACAACGTCTGGATGAACACGAGAAGCGCCTGCTGGCGAAACAGTTGCAGTTGAAAGCGGTGACTGAGGCCACAGTGGCAGCGGAGGAAAAGCTGCACATTGTGAATTCTTCCATCGTCGCACTGCGAAAGCAGGTGCAGGACGCGCAGCAAACCGCCGCTTCTGCAGGCACAGAAACAATCCTGGAATTCACAAACACCGTCGGCACAACGCGAACCCCGATCATCGTGGAAGTCTCAAAAGAGGGCTACAGGATTCAACCGACGGGCATCGTGATTGAGACACGCGACATGGAAGGATTTCCTGCCAGCGATACACCGCTCATGGCAGCCATTCTCGCTGTGCATCGCGAAAGGGCAAAGGGCTCCGTGACATCACAGCCATACGTGCTGCTGCTTGTCCGACCGACCGGCAGCGAAGCCTTCTATCCCGCGCAGGGCATCCTGGCAAACGAAAAAATTCACTTCGGCTATGAACTCATCGCTGCGGACAAGGCAATCGCGACCGGCGAATCTGCTCCCACGGAGGTCGCGGCCGCTGATGCGGCGATGGCGGAGGCATTTCGGCGGCGCGAAAAGATTTACGCAAATCTTCGATTCATCGCGCAGGGTGTTCCGCCGCAACGGACGGAAGCTCCTACTGATCCCAGCCGACGCGGTCTGACGATACGATCCGATGGAACCGTGCGATCGGATTCCCCTGTGGCCGATCACCGTGCGAGCGGTCGGAACTTTGCAGGTGGCGTGGCACCGCCCCCGGGATTTTACGAACGACGTGCGGCTGCTTTGGCAGCGGAAGCCGTTGCGCGGGAAAAGAGCCGTCGAGAATCTGGAACGCCTGAATCCACTTTCGAGGGTCTGGCGGATCAGTTCGCCGAACATTACGCTCAAAGCGCGGCGTCTGGCAGTGTCGAGCAAGGTGGCGGTCACCTTTCGCAGATGCCAGCCAATCGTGGCCCACAATCATCGCCTCAGAACTCCACTCCTGCCAACGACGAAACGTCGGCGCCCACTGAACCGGTGTTCGGTTCAAACGAACGCACAGAAAACATGTTGTTCAGGAATGATGGCCAGCCGGTCGTTCCGAAATACGCGGCAACTGGGTCCAAAGGATCAGACGGTGAACCGCCACTGACTGCCGAAGAACAATTTGCCACGATGATGTCGGGCACTCCGTCCACTGAACCGCCTTCCTCCGCGCCGCGACATTTCCAGATGCCGTCCGAATCCGGGACAGCGGCATCGCAGTCGCAGACTGGTGAACCGGCGACCGATGTTCCGAACAATCCGATGCTCGACCTGTCCCGCGTTGACAAGGACCTGCTCAGTCGTCTGTCTTCGACAAAGAAGACCTCAAAGACGTACGCGACGCCGGTCGGGATCACCGTGTTTTTGGACGAACATCACATGACTGTCGAGCAGCAGCCGATGATTCCCATGACTCAGGATTCGCTCAACTCAGCACTGTCCGATCTGCTGCGGAATGTCGATACGGAAGTGACAGACGCAAAAAAATCACCCCGTGAAGAGGTGATGCCGATCGTGAAGTTTATCGTCAGCCCCGGCGGAGAACGCTGGCGCATTCCGTTGGCCGGTTCACTCAGACATCTGGGCATTCCGTCGGCCAGTATTTATGAATTGTCGCCGCATATTGAAACGACTGCAGCACCGGGAAGGGCGAGCTACTGATGGGCCGCAGATCTCAAAAACCTGAACTTGAATTCGGATCCGATTCCTTTCTGGACGTGATCTGCAACATCGTCGGTATTCTGATCATTCTGATTGTCGTGGTGGCCGTCAAGGTCGAACGGCAACCGATCGCTCAGGCCGAAGCACTGGCAAATGCGGTGCAGGTCGTATCGCCAATTCCTGATCGAGAATCTGAATACGCGCAACGTCAGTCGGATCTCGATACTCTGAAACTGCAGCACAGTCAGGTTGCATCGCGGCTGCAAGGACTTGCGGAACGCAAAACAACGCTGGACCAGGAGCATCGTCTGGTGCAGGAGGAAATGGACGCATTGCGAAGTCAGGCAGCAGAACAGGCAGCAGACTCGAGCCGCAACAAGGTCGCAAAAACTGACGCAGAAGAGGAAGCCGGGAAACTGGCGGCCGATGTTGATCGGCTGTTGAATATTCTCGCAGGCAAAGAGAAAGCACTGCTGGATGCGATCACCGTAATTCAGCAGGAAGAAACCGTCGCCAGCGAGGCAGAAGAAAAACTACGCCAGACGATCGTCGAAACGGTGCGCCTTCGGGAGATGCTGGACGTCGAGGCCAAACCAGCGGACGCAGGTCCACGACTCGTACATCGCATTATGCCCGTCAGCCGGAAGGTGGAAGGCGAAGAAGTCATGTTTCGAATGTCCGAAGGTCAGGTGAGTGAAGTGCCGATCACCGAACTCATGAAAGTGGCCGTGGATCGTGTTCGCAAGCGGATTTCGATGCTGCAGCGATTCGGTCGGCTGGAAGACGTCGTGGGACCAGTCGGCGGATACAGGATGACATTTGCGATCGAGATGAATGCCTTCAACTCCCTGGAATATCTTCAGTACGGCGGCGACGGCAACAGGTTCAATTCGTTCACGCAGGTGATTGTGGCTGATGCGACACTGATAGCCGAATCCGCCGCCGATGCCGTGAAGCCGGGTTCGGCGTTTCGTCAAAGACTGGAAGCGATGCCCGCCGACAGTGCCGTAACGATTGTCGTCTACGAGGACTCGTTCGAGGAATTCGCCGCCTTGCGGGAAGTCGCCCACGGACTACAGATCCGAGTTGCCGCAAGACCCCTGCCCGTCGGCACCAACATCACGATCAGCGCCAATGGCAGTGCATCGCGGGCACAGTAGGAGACGGACCGTGAACAAGCAGAATCGCAGTTTATGGCAAGAAGATTACCGGCAGGAAGATTAATCAATTCCACTGCGACTCACATTCTTGCCCCCAATTTTCCTGCACGCGATTGGCATTGGCTCGTTTAACCGCGTGCCCAGCGGGCCGCGCTCTTTGGTTCATTGGCGCAACGACGTGGTTGCCTGTTGACGGAGAAGCGCGGGGCGTTGCCCACGCGGTTAAACGAATATGCCTTCCTCAGCCTCGCGCTGCAAGAAATCGCAGAACGCTGATATCCGGGCTATCCGAGTCATCCGTGGTTCAGAACGGTCTTCGGACTTCTTGCAGAAAGCGACCACGGATATCTTGGATTGCACAGATAAATTGCAGTGCAACAGGCGGAGTTGCTGCGAGCTAATTCGGCGCAATCCTGGAGGTGTAAGGATTAACGATTGATCGAGAGTTTGGCATCTTGATATTGATTTGGTGTAATGATTCCTATGAGTGCGATGGAGGCAGTCGCGAACGCTCACCATTTCGCTCCGACTGGTTTCGCTCCGGCATTGTTCATGCGGATGCTGTACAATGACGTCTTCGCCGTGATGAACAGCGTCTTGTAGTCGTCTCCGCCGAATGTGACGTTCGCGGGGCCTTCCGGAACTGCGATCCGTTCCAGCAACTTGCCGTCGGCGTTGAAGATGTTGACTCCGCCATGAGTTGTGTAAAGATTGCCCTGAGTATCGACCGTCATTCCGTCACTGCCTTCGTCGATCGTGAATAACTTCTTGCCGAGCGATCCGTCTTTGTGTACTTCGTAACAATGTACTCCAGCTGGAAGTTTGTGGAAGGCTGGATCGGGATGCCGCGTATTGCCACCAGTGTCGGCGATGTAGATTCGGCTTTCGTCTGGAGAAAAATTGATACCGTTCGGCATCGCGAGGTCCTTGACGAGGGCCTCAACCTTTCCGGTGGTCGAATCGAGCCTGTAAACCCAATGGCCCGGCAATTCCGCAGCACCGGTGAGGCCCCATGGTGGGTCAGTGAAGTACAGTGTGCCATCAGATTTGACAGCAACATCATTGGGTGAGTTCAGTCGCTTTCCGTCGAATTTGTCCGCCAATACAATGATGCTGCCATCAGCTTCGGTTCGTACAACATTGCGCGCTGCGTGCTGACAGGAAATCAGGCGTCCTTCAAGGTCGAGGATATTGCCGTTGGATTGTTCGCTCGCGCGGAACAGCGATACGCCTTCTCCTTCCTTCCACTGCATGATCCGGCTGTTCGGAATGTCCGAAAAGACGAGCATCTTCTTCGCCGGAATCCACGCTGGGCCTTCGGTGAATTTCATGTCGCCAGCCAGCTTTTGCACTTTCGCGCCCGGTTCGATCAGTGATTCCGCATCATCAGCGCGCACGTTCGTCACGGCCGCGAGCAGGATGAGTAATGAGAAAAGTCGTTTAAGCATGGCTGTCTCGTGTCCTTATCTTTAATTGATCATATCCGGTCATCGGCAGTTTGTCCGGCCTCCGCGATGTTAAGGTGTTAACCAACCGAACCCGGAGACTGCTGACTCCAGCTGATTTTATGAGCAGCGAGGCGCTAGCCGAATGGCACTCGATTTACATAGTGTCGTCTTTCGCTCCGCGAAAGCTACGCTACTTTTGCGGAGCAAAAGGCGACACTGCGGTGACGCTTTCGGCAAATCGAGTGCCATTGCGCCAGCGCCCCGCGGCTCACGGTCCTGGAGTCCCGTCCTGCGATTGAGTTTTTCCACTGTCGAGACTGATGCGACACCCGAAGACGATTCTGCTATAGTTTCGCCGCTGTGAAACCGGCCTGCGTGCCGGTTTTGTTTTTCCATTGAATGGAATCAGAATTCCATTCCGGTTTGCAGTTTCAGGGTGTGACATGGCGTTCAGGTTTTGTGTTCTAGCAGTCGTTGCATGCGCGTTGTCGGGCAGTGTTGCCAGGTCCGGAGACTGGCCGTCGTGGCGCGGGCCGAATCGTGACGACATTTCAACCGAGACCGGGTTGCTGAAGACGTGGCCTGAAGGCGGACCGGAGAAGCTCTGGACATCCAAAGACGCCGGTCTTGGTTACTCGGGATTCTCCATTGTCAATGGCGTACTTTTCACGATGGGAGCCGATGGCACGGCGGAGGAATCCAACGAATTCGTCATCGCCATGAACGCGGAATCCGGCGAAAAGATCTGGCAGACGAATGTCGGACAGTATCTCAGCAACGGCTGGGGCGGTGGGCCGCGCAGCACGCCGACAATTTCCGGTGACCTGCTGGTGGTAATCAGCGGCAAAGGGGATGTCGTCTGCCTGTCCGTCAAAGACGGCACGGAAAAATGGCGTGCCAGTCTGACGGGACTCGGCGGCACGATTCCAAGCTGGGGCTTTTGTGAATCGGCATTGATCGATGGCGACAAGGTGCTCGTCACACCCGGCGGTGAAAACGGTACGATCGCTTGTTTCGCACTCCAGACTGGTGAGAAAATCTGGCAGTCAGCCGAGATGAAACAGCCTGCGAACTACTCGTCGATCATCGCCGTCGATCATTTCGGCAAACGACAGTACATTCAGTTGACTGGACAGAAAGTCTTTGGCCTCGACGGTGACGGCAAGTTACTCTGGCAACATGATTTCCCTGGTAGTACTGCTGTGGTTCCGACACCGATTTACAGAGAGGGGCAGGTCTATGTGACGGCGGGTTACGGAGCGGGCTGCCTATTGCTGAACATTACCGCGAACAACAAAGTTGAAAAAATCTACGACAACAAAGTGATGAAGAACCATCACGGCGGCGTGCTGCTGTCAGGTGACTATCTTTACGGCCACAGCGACGACAACGGGATCATTTGCCAGAACTTCAATACAGGGGATTTGGTCTGGCGCGACAACAAAAAGAACGCCAGCAAAGGCGCTGTGGCGTATGCCGACGGAATGCTCTATTGCCTTTCAGAAGAAAGCGGCGACTGCTTTCTCGTCGAAGCCAGTTCAAAAGAATATAAGGAAGTCAGTCGTTTCAAAATGGATCCTCAGACGACGCAGCGAAATCCTCAGGGCCGCGTCTGGACGCATCCTGTGATCAGCAATGGCAGGCTGTATCTGCGTGACCAGGATGTCATTTGCTGCTACAGGATCAAAGAGTGACCAGTACGAGGAACTCATTTCAATGCAAAATATTCTTGACCACCTGAAATCCAGTCAGGACTCAGCCCTCAATGAACTCTGCGACTTCCTGCGCATCCCCAGCATCAGTGCGGACAGTAAGTATGCGGGCGACATGCACCGCTGTGCGGATTGGGTCAGGGCATCGATGGAAGCAGCCGGGCTGAAGGCTCAGATCTTTCCCACGAAGGGCCATCCGATTGTTTACGGGGAGCGAATTCAGGATCCGAAGCTGCCGACGATTCTGGTGTATGGGCATTACGACGTTCAGCCTCCCGATCCCCTCGACCTGTGGACAACGCCTCCGTTTGAACCGCAGGTTCGGGACGGAAAATTGTACGCGCGCGGTGCGACGGACGATAAAGGTCAGCTGTTTACTCATTTGAAGTCAATCGCGGCCTGGGTGAAGCTCAATGGGCAGCTCCCGGTCAACGTCAAAGTTCTGATCGAAGGCGAAGAAGAAGTCGGTGGCGTGAACCTGGATCATTTTCTGGAGACGCACGGCGATCTCCTGAAGGCTGACGTGGCCGTCGTGAGTGACACCAGTCAGTATGGTGACGGAATCCCGGCGATTACATGCGGATTGCGCGGAATCGTGGCGGCGGAAATACGTCTGAAAGGCCCATCAAAGGACCTTCACAGCGGCATCTACGGCGGCAGCATCGCGAATCCAGTGAATGCACTCGCAAAAATGTGCGGCAAGCTCGTTGGCGATGACGGACGTGTGCAGATTCCTGGCTTCTACGATGACGTTCTGGAACTCACGTCACTGGAACTCGAACAGTACGCTCAATTGCCGTTTTCTGAATCACACTTCCTGAAAGAAGTGGGCAGTTCGGCAACTTTCGGAGAAGCAGGCTATACGACGCTGCAGCGACGTACGGCGCGTCCGACATGTGATATCAACGGAATTTTTGGCGGCTATACGGGCGAAGGTCCGAAAACCATCATTCCCTCAAAAGCGACTGCAAAAATCACGTGCCGTCTTGTGCCTGTGATGAAGCCGGCCAAAGTTCTGGATGCACTCGAAGCGTTTCTGAGATCGCATTGTCCGCCGGGGATTGAGTTCGAATTCAAGCGATTTCATGGATGTGAGGCATTTGTTTTTGATCCGACCAGTGAGTGGCTGACTGCGGCACGCAAGGCCGTCGAGACGGCCTTTGGCCAGCCGCCCGTGCTGGTTCGCGAGGGCGGTTCTATTCCGGTCGTGCTCAGTTTCAAACAGATTCTGGGAATCGATACCCTGCTGCTCGGCTGGGGCAGAAATTCAGACAACCTCCACAGCCCGGACGAACACATTCATGTTCAGGATTTTCACCGCGGCACCCTCGCCAGCGCCTGCCTGTGGCCAGAACTGGCAAAGGTGAAGACGTAGTACAAACGAAACACTCGACTCAGAGAGTCAAGCGACATTCAGGAGTTCCCCCAGTGCTGGATCTGCAGTTCATCTGCGAACATCGTGACCAGGTCATCGACAATTGCCTCAAACGCGGAGTCACGGTCGATGTCGATGCCGTGATTCGCCTGCGCGATCAGCGAAATACTCTGATTGGCAAAGGCGACGAACTGCGTCGTCAGCAGAAGGAAGTATCGGCGCAGATTCCAAAGGCGTCCGCTGCCGATCGTCCAGGCCTTGTCGAACAAGGTAAAGCTCTGCGCGAGCAGGTCAACCAGACGGAAGAACTGCAAAAGGAAATCGAAGAACAACTGCGACTGGAGCAGATTCGCATTCCGAACATGACGCATCCGGATGCACCGATTGGCGGCGAGGCGGATGCGCACGAGTTCCGCGTCTGGGGAACGAAGCCAACGTTCGCCTTCAAGGCGAAAGATCATGTTGAGATTGCTGCGCATCTGGACCTGATTGATTTCGAAGCCGGAGCGCGTGTTGCCGGATCAGGATTTTACTTCCTGAAAAACGACGCCGTGATGCTCGAAATGGCGCTCGTGCAGTATGCTCTGACGAAACTTCGTGGCGAAGGCTTTACGCTGTTCACGACACCCGACCTGGCACGCGATTCCGTTCTGGAAGGCATTGGATTCAATCCTCGCGGGAATGAAACTCAGATCTATTCCGTTGCCAACAGTGACTTGAGTCTTGTGGCCACGGCTGAGATTACTCTCGGCGGCATCCAGAAGGATCAGACCCTTGACATTGCCAGCCTGCCGCTGAAGTACGCCGGGCTCTCGCACTGTTTTCGTACCGAAGCCGGTGCGGCTGGTCGTGCAGGACGAGGCATCTATCGCGTCCATCAGTTTACAAAGGTGGAAATGTTTGGCTATACAGGGCCGGATCTGAAGGATTCCGACGCGCTGCACAAAGACATTCTGCGGATTGAAGAAGAAGTCTTTCAGGGACTTGGAATTCCGTATCGTGTGATTGACACGGCTTCGGGTGACCTGGGCGGTCCGGCCTATCGCAAATTCGACATCGAAGCCTGGATGCCGGGTCGCGGTGATGCGGGCGAATACGGCGAAGTCACCAGTGCCTCCAACTGCACTGACTATCAGGCAAGGCGGTTGAACATCCGCTGCAAGAGCCCCGACAAAAAAGGGACTCAGTTTGTTCAGACGCTCAACGGTACAGCAATTTCGTGCGCCCGAGCCATCATCGCGGTTTTGGAAAACTATCAACAGGCCGATGGCAGCGTCGTGGTTCCTGAAGTACTGCGTCCGTGGGTTGGCAAGGATGTGATAACGTAGCCATCACGCTCCGCCGTGATGAGCCTTTATCACGCGCATGCGTCAATCAAAGCACGTGGCTAAAACGATTTCCATCGCACGGGGTCCTGGAACAATTGAATATGGGAGCATTCGCCCAGTGGCCTCCCTTGAAGGCACGTCTCGGCGGAGCGAGACGGCTACATTGGACGAACCTGAAACACAGTTGTCACCATGAACCAATCCTTGCCATTTCGCCGACTCCTCGCGATCGAATCCTCCTGCGATGAAACCGCAGCTGCTGTCGTGCGCGAAGATGGCAAGGTACTCTCCAGCATCGTCGCATCGCAGCATGAACTGCATATCGAATGGGGCGGTGTCGTACCGGAGATCGCATCTCGCGCACATGTGCGGCGTATTTTGCCTGTGATCAAAGCGGCACTGCGTGACGCGGACTGCACGCCGCAGGAATTGCACGCTGTGGCCGTGACGACGGAACCGGGATTGGTCGGATCGTTGCTGGTGGGCCTCACGGCCGCAAAGACAATGGCGATGAGTCTGAAAATTCCGCTGATCACCGTGAACCACGTCGAAGCACATATCTATGCCTGCGGGATGGGGCTTTCTCAATCGATCTATCCTTGCGCGGGATTTGTCGTGAGCGGTGGCCACACAAACCTGTACGACTGCCGATCGGCCACCGAATGCAAACTCATCGGCAGTACGACGGATGACGCAGCTGGCGAAGCTTTCGACAAAGTCGCCAGAATCCTGAATCTGTCGTACCCTGGCGGTCCGTCAATTCAGAAAGCTGCGGTGACCGGAAATCCGCGGCGATACAAAATGCCACGTCCGATGTTGCACAGCGGAAAGCTGGACTTCAGTTTCAGTGGACTGAAAACAGCAGTCCTGTATGCCGGGCGCGGAGTTCCCGGGCCGGACCAGCTGACTGACACGCCCGCTGATCGTGTCGCAGATCTGGCGGCGGGATTTCAGGAGGCGGCCGTTGAAGTGCTTGTGGCAAAATGTCGTCTGGCCGTTCACCAACTGGGCTATTCGCGACTGTGTGTGGGTGGTGGCGTGGCAGCAAATCAGATGTTTCGGGATGAACTGGCTCGCATGGCGAAACGCGAACGAATCGAAGTTCTGATCGCTCCGCTGGAACTTTGCACAGACAACGCTGCGATGGCGGCGATCGCCTGGGATCTGCTGGCTGCAGGCCGCGTGGCTGGCCTGAATGCTGACGTGTTGCCAGGTTTGGTGCGGCATGATTTTAACAACAGACGCAAGTAGGATATGGTGTGTTTCGCTGCAATGGCCCGCTTAGTTGTTGGGAATCTGCACTGCAATTATGGCTCGTTCGCAGAATCTGTGGGTGAAATCGATCAGGAAAAGTGGCGTTGTGTCGTGGCAGGGCGGTGTTAAGTTTATCGCATTCGGCTCAATCCCGAAGTCAGAGAAGGGCGACGGCCAGCGAAGTTCACCGTCGCCGCTTCGGTCTTGAGCCCTGAGACGGCGCTCGGGTCGCACTTCTGCGCTGCCCTATCCTTCGCTCAGGCATTGTCCAGCGTAGCGGGACTTTGGAGTGGCCGCAATCATTGACTGAAAGCAGTCGGCAAGCAATCGGCAAGCAATCGGGGCCATCCAAATTTTTACCAATAGCCAAACGCATCAGTCTTGATCTTCGGTATGCATGCAGGCCCGCCTCAAGCGTGTCGCGACACACGACTCTTCGGAATCGTAGAGGCCACTGCAGCGTTGAAACGGGAGGCAGGCGTAATGCGGTTTGCCGAGCGGCGTTTCCCGAATTGCTCAACGACCAGCAACCAGACTTCCGCAGACAGGTTCAGC
>JAYUVA010000814.1:0-4071 GCA_043754375.1 Candidatus Kuenenia sp.
GGCAACGCTGCAAAACTGCAACATACTGATTGAACCTCTTCAGGATGAGTCGTCACGCTCAGCCTTGCGAAGAGTTCATAAAATTCCAAGTGGCTTATAGCAAAACCAAACCTTTCAGGGCACAATCGCGTGATGTTACAGAATGCCGGGGTTCCGTCTGGAGTGGTGGCGCACGACGCTGATTAGGTTGTGTGGCCGCGTTTCAACATACACAGAGAAGAAGTGTTTCAGAAATTTGACGACGTGTGTCTGTTGAACCCGATCGCTGGGCGGTTTTTGGCATTGAATTCAAACGGAGCTTTAGAGGAAAAATACGATGGCATCAGGAGGACTTCCGAGCGTTTATGGCTACGCCGCTGCGCCCATACCAGCAGTCGCGACAGAGGACCAGGACGCAGGATTGGATATCTGGGGATTTCTGAGACGCAGAAAGTCAATTATCATCGTCCTCGGAATACTCGGTGCAGGGATCGGCTATCTGATGTTCACGCGACAAGTGGAGATTTACCGTTCCACTGCGACTGTACAGGTCATTCATCGGAATGGAGACAGAGAGATGAGCCTCCTGCTCGCAGAGCGAGAATTGATGGATGCGGCCTACGAAATCAAGAGCGACGGCCTGATTGAAACAGCAATTAAGAATCACTCACTCAGCGAACTCTTGTTGCTGCAGGGACTTCCGGAAGACGCAGCCGCTACTAAAATCGCCGGAATGCTTCACGTAAAGCTCGGACTGAACAGCAAGAATGTCGTCGAGATCTCTGTCGAGGGATCTCGTGCAGAAGAGATTCCTCAGATTGCCAACGCGATTGCTGAAGAATACGTCGATCGACAGAAGGAGAACTATAATGACGAACGGGTTAAATGGGATACAATCTTGATGACGCAGAGAGAGGATCTGCATACAGAACTAAAAAAGAAGGAAAATGAGTACCAGGAATTCCGTGAACGATCGGGACTGATGAGTGATGGACGAAATCCACATCGTGAACGCCAAGCAGCGTTCTTGGCGCAGTTGGCGACGCTGTCGTTGGAAGAAACAGCCCTGAAAGCCGAATTATCAACACTTGAACAGGCCGTACGTGACGGCGGATCGCGCGAAGCGATTCTGATGGCGATTGGAAAGTTGAATGAAGACAGCACGACCGGTTTAGTCACCGCACGGAGAATTGATCAAACTGCGGATAATGACAGAAACCAGGAAGAACGCATGCTGCCCCTGCTGCTGGAACAGAAAGATCTCGAGGCTAAGCACGGGAAAGATCATCCGAAAGTGAAGTCGATAGAGCGCCGCATCGAGTTCACACAAAAAATGCTGCAGCAGTTGGCCGATGCAAGAAAAGTGGAACCGGACACGCCCGTCGCAGAGGCTCCTCAGGCGGATTATATTTCCGCCTACCTTCAATCCCTGCGCCAGCAGATGCAGGCAATTGCCAGTGAACGCAGTGACCTTGAGACGCAAGCCGCTGAGGCGGAACGACTGGCACGCGCGCTCGCGAATGATGAGAACGAAGAGAGAAGCAGAAAAAATGAGATTGAGCGACTGTCGAGACTCTTCGACGATGCGTCGTCGCACGTTACAGAAACAAAAGCGAAAGCCGACATGGGGGGAGTTAAAGCTCAGATTCTGACGCCTGCCCGCCATGGAAATCTTGTTTTCCCCAGTCTTGGTCAGTTTCTCGGCTTAGGTTCATTTCTGGGCGGGTTCGTGGGGCTGATGCTGGGGTATCTGGTTGAAATGGCGGACAAGAGTTTCCGCAAACCGGAAGATGTGATCCGGGAATTCGGCGTGCCCATCGTGGGACACATTCCGTTCTTCAAACAAGATCAGCTGAAGGGTGCGAAATCGAACAACGAGATCGACCGAACAGCCGTCTGCGTCCACTTGCCTCGATCGCGTCCCGCAGAAGCTTATCGATCCGTTCGCACGGCAATCTGCTTCAACGCATCGGGAAGTTCACATCGCGTCATCCAGGTGAGCAGTCCGGCCGCAGGAGACGGAAAATCGACATTGGCTCTGAATCTGTCGATCTCCATGGCAATGTCTGGCAAACGCACAATTCTTGTAGAAAGTGACTTTCGCCGCCCCAAAGTTCATAAGCTGACCGCCGTCGATAACAAACGCGGCATCGTAGATGTGCTGCGTGGTGATGCGGAGCTGACCGATGCCGTCAAGAACACACATCTCGAAACATTTTTCGTTCTGCCCTGTGGTAGTCGCCCTAAAGATCCGGCAGAGTTAATCTCACGACCGGAATACGAACAACTGCTCGAGGTACTGCGGCAGAAATATGATTATGTCATCATTGATACGCCGCCGGTTCTGGCCGTGACGGACTCAACAAGCATCGCTCCCCGAGTGGACGGTGTCCTGCTTGCAATGCGACTCAGTCGCCATACGCGTGACCTGGGGCGCCGGACACTGGAACAGTTGCGAGATGTCGGAGCAATCGTGTCCGGGATCGTGATTAACGGTGTGGAGGAAGCAGATGGTTATGGTTATGGGGCTTATCGCTACTCAGACTATCAGTATTACTATAAGAACTATGACTATAAGTACGGTCACAATGGTGAGGGGAAAGCAGACTACTATTCGGATGACCGCGCCGACGCCACGGATCCCGACTTGAGAATCGAAGACGGAATCAAGTTGACATGACGCAAAGCTGCAGCCCCTGATGAAGTCCAGCTCGTGAGATTCGGCAAGCAGGTGAGCGTCTTTTGCAAATACGAGCTGGCGTTTTCCCGTGTAACCCGAGCCCGTGGTGAAACTGCCGTCAGTCAACTCCTTCCTCGCCGGCGGCGCCAGCCGAATTGTACTGAACGCAACAGGCGTGCTTCTTCCGTCGTTCCGCAGTTTTCGTCCGGGTGCGTCACTTGGAAAGTGTTTGCTGCTTTGTAAGCCAAATGCCACTTTGTGGCAGCCACCGAGGAGTGCAGACAGCGAATCCTCGGGGCCAGAAAGGCCGACACAAATTCGCCTGATGAATTTCAGAAAACGTCACGTCTGGGCTATCGCGGCCTGAACGTGCCAGTGTCACACGGGAAAGACGCTGCGGAACGATCACGCAACCTTATTGGAAACGCTGCTATTCAATGGCGATCGCAGGATTTGGAGGTAACATTCGGGCTTCGAGTGTCACCGACGGGGACGAAGTCCGCGCGGAGACCTGTCAGCCTTCTGTGCTGTTCATGAACAGGTCGTATTGGCCCGACGTTGAGGCGACTGGTCAGCTACTCACCAAATTGTGCGAAGGTCTGACGCAGGATTTTGAAGTGCGTATTCTCGCCGGGCGTCCAAATGCGATCGTAAACAATCTTGACGTGAGCGACTGGAACAATGTGACCGAAAGAAACGGCGTTCAAATTCATCGCGTCGCTCACACGCAGTTTCCGAAGCGAAATCTCCTCGGCAAGACGTTCAACTTCCTCTCGTTCGCCCACGCTTCGCATTCAGCCTTGCTAACAATTGCTGCTCCGGATGTCGTTGTCTTTGAAACGGACCCGTTTCTACTTGCCTTTACGGCGAATCGCCTGCAGAAACGAACAAACTGCAGAATGATTGGATACCTGCAGGACATTTATCCTGATGTCGCAGTCGCGTTGGGAAAGGTTGGCAACAACTGGGCGGTCCGCAAACTGCGGTCAGCACTGTTCGACATCTACCGCCGTTGCGACCAAATGGTGGTGCTCAGCCAGGACATGGCAGACCTGCTGACCGACGAGGGCGTTGCTGCCGAGCGAATTTCAATTATTCCCAACTGGGCAGATACTCACAGTATCGTGCCCGTTCCAGGTCCAAGTCGATTTCGTGAGCAGCATCAACTGGGCGATCGTTTTATTGCGATGTACTCAGGCAACCTTGGACTCACCCAGCGGCTCGAAGAATTTGTGCTGGCTGCTGCGCTCTTAATGGATCGCCCGGACATTTTGTTTTGCTTTGTCGGACGCGGTTCTCAGGAGAGTTCTCTCCATCGACTGGTCAAAGCAAACGGCCTGACGAATGTGCAGTTCTTCGATTATCAACCACAGGACGAACTGACTCACAGCCTCACTGCGGCCAACCTTCAT
>JAYUVA010000815.1:0-6513 GCA_043754375.1 Candidatus Kuenenia sp.
CACCGTGCCAATGTCGTTTGCCACGGGAATCCCATTCAAATCGACTTCGCGCTGCTTCGCCACGTTCTGCACCACGACGCGACGCAGTTGAATCGAACGGATCAAAGGGGTCAGGCGTGTTTGTTGTTTTGTCGCGATTTTCTGCTCTTGGTGGTGAATCTGGGACAGTCGAACTAGACTTGTGCCATGAATTCGCAGCAGGGAATGTTTGAATTTGCCGAGACGCCGGAGTGGCAGAATGCGGCAAATGAAGACGTCATGGTCGCGGAGGTGGTTTTTAATCTTCCGCTGGAACGACCTTATACATACGCCATTCCGGATGCCATTCGTGATCGAATCAAAGCCGGGCAACGCGTCAAAGCACCGTTGGGCCGGGGAAATCGAAGTGTTGTCGGTTACTGCGTCGCTGTGCGACCTGCGGATCAATCACAGCGGGTGCTGAAGCCGCTTCTCGAATTGCTCGACAGCGAACCTCTGCTCGACGAACGCATGCTGGAACTCACACGGTGGATTGGCGAACGCTATCTCTGCGGCTGGGGACAAGTGCTCGACAGTGTGATCCCGGCAGGCGTACGGCGTAAGAGCGGCACGCGGGAAGTGCAGAGTTTCATCCTGACGCCAGGCAACGAAGAAAAGTTGACCACGACGCGGTTCAGCCGACAGCAAAAAGCGGTGCTTGAGATCCTGCAGAAATCGGCCAGCCCGGTTGCGGCAGCGGATTTGTGCGAACGCGCGGGTTGCGGACCGGCACCGCTCACCAGTCTCCGCAAGAAGGGATTGATCACTGCGCTGCGAATCCGTTCGGACATCACGGGCGAAGAAATCGGAACCTTCGAACAGCAGCAGGATCTGAAACTCGCCAATCAGCAGCAATTGGCGCTCGACAGGATTCTGCGTCCGATTCGTGCGGGTGAATATGAAACGCTGTTGCTGCATGGTGTCACGGGCAGTGGCAAAACGGAAGTTTATATCCAGGCGATTCGGGAAGTGGTGAGTTACGGACGGCAGGCCATTGTGCTGGTGCCGGAGATCAGCCTGACGCCGCAGACGATACGACGATTTCGCAGTCGCTTCAATTCGGTCGCCGTGCTGCACAGTCACATGACCGATGCGGAACGACACTGGCAGTGGCAGCAGATAGCCAGCGGGGGTATCGAAGTCATCGTCGGGGCGCGGAGTGCCGTGTTCGCTCCGACTCTGCATCTGGGTCTGATCGTCATCGATGAAGAACACGAACCGTCGTTCAAGCAGGACAGCACTCCGAGATATCATGCACGGGAAGTTGCGAGGAAGCGTTGTCTGGACGAGAAAGTACCGCTCATTTTGGGATCAGCCACGCCCACACTGGAATCGTGGCTGCGGGCACAGCGAAAAACGGACACGCTGGTTTCGATGCCGTCTCGCGTGGCTGAACGTCCGCTGCCTCCGGTTTTGATTGTCGATACACGGGATGATCCGCGAATCAAACGTGGTTCTTCCATCGGTCGCGCTTTGTTTCAGGCGATCACTCGCGCGCTGAATGAAAAAGGGCAGGTCATCCTGTTTCTGAATCTGCGAGGTTATTCGCCAACGGTCTGGTGCCGAAGTTGCGGTGCGGGCATCAAGTGCCCGAACTGCGACGTGACGCTCACCTGGCATCGGGATCGCCAGGCAGCCGTGTGTCACAGTTGCGACTATGAAACCCCGCCTCCGAAAGTGTGCCCGACATGCGAAAGTCCTGCGGTCCGCTATCTTGGTACAGGGACTCAGAAACTGGACGAGGAGGTTCAGAGCACGTTTCCCAATGCGCGTGTCCTGCGAATGGACAGCGATTCCATGAAGAAGCCCGGCAGCCATGACGAAGCGCTGGACAAATTCCGGCATGGTGAAGTCGAGATATTGCTCGGGACTCAGATGATCGCTAAAGGACTGGACTTTCCAAACGTGACTCTGGTGGGTGTCGTGGATGCCGACACGATGCTGCGTCAACCTGACATGCGGGCGGCCGAACGCACGTTTCAGTTGATCGCTCAGGTGGCCGGACGCACGGGACGCGGTGAACGCGGCGGCCGAGTCCTCGTGCAGACAACGAGTCCTGAAGACCCGGCAGTAAAATTTGCATCAAAGCACGACTTCATCGGATTCGCACAGCATGAGCTGGCTGAACGCCACGACGGCGGGGCTCCACCGTTTTCTCATGTCGCCCGAGTCATCTTTCGCGGCCCCGACGAAGACCGCGTCCGCCGCACGGCCCGGGACGTAGCCGATAAACTCCGCGCCGCTCGAAAAGGAAATACAAAAGACGTCCGCATTCTGGGAGCCGCACCCGCTCCCGTCATCCGCCTGCGAACACTGTGGCGTTTTCATCTGCAGATTGCCGGCAAGACGCCGGAACTGGTGCGAGAACTCTGGCAGTCCGTCGAGAGTACACTCACCCTGCCGGAAGGCGTCGAACTGGCGATCGATGTCGATCCCATCAACGCACGGTAAGGGGATAGTGTCTCATGGAACTTCCTGACCAAGGGGTAGTTTCATTTCCCGGCAACAACAAGCCCAATGCGAAAAAAACATGAAACATTCGGATCATTGGGTTATTGCGAACTGGCGCAGTATCGTCCGTTTTCATTGGCGGATGGCGTGGTAAAATTCCCGAGACGTTGCAGAATGTACTGCGGCGATGTTTAGTTTCATGGAGGGTTTTGGATGATTCGGTTTTGGATGCTGGCGATTCTGTTGATTGGCATGACCAGTGGAGTGACTGAAGCACGCGGCAGGCACCGTGTTTCGAATTATCAGGGAGGCTCCTGGCAGTCTCAGTCGCCGATGCGTTACACAACAGGCACAACACAAGCGGTCTATACACAGAACAGTCAGAGTGGTTCTCAGCAGCAGGTTCAACCAGTCAGCCTGGTCAGCACAAGTGGTTCGTCAGTCGTGCAGGGGAATCCGATGCAGGCATGGGCTGAGGAAGAAGCCCGAATGATGGCGAGTCGTGGTACCTGCGGCCACATACGACCAGCTCCGCTGGGGTGCTTTGTCGGGGTTGGATGCGGAACGACATGCATGGGCTCCGGACGGCTGGTCGCTGAGGCGTCATACCAGGGAAAAACGGTCCGCGTTTGGCAACGCTGAGCGCCGGAGCTAGCCGATCAGTAATTTGACCAGAAGCCACTCACAAAACCGGGACACAGTCCCGGTTTTGTTGTTTGTATCCTGAGGTTTTTTTTAAGTCTGATCTGGATTCACGTGACGATCCGTGTTACCAATCAGATTCGTGGACGATGAAATGAGGCACGTGTCGGGCAATTGCCGGTACTGCGCTGCGCTTGGTTCGGCCTACTCATTGCGCAATCCAGATCTAAAACTCTCAGCGAGTAAACCGTATGTTGAAACTCAGCGGGCAGCGAGATCCAAACGGCCGGTTCTGTGACGGTTTTTCCCGACGCAGTCTGTTGAACATCGGCACGCTCGCAGCGATGGGGACGGCCGGAGGCTGGACGCTGCCGTCCATCCTGAAGGCGGAAGAAGCGACCGGCAGAAAGACTTCACCAAAGTCTGTCATCATGATTTATTTGGTGGGGGGACCGCCTCATCAGGACATGTTCGACCTGAAGCCTGAAGCTCCCAGGGAAATCGCCGGTCCATGGAGGCCGATCGCCACAACGGTTCCCGGCATGGAAATCTGCGAAGCCTTTCCGCGGCTCGCAGGCATAGCTGACAAGTTGACGATCATTCGCTCGCTCGTCGGCAATCAGGCAGATCACGACGCGGTTCAGGTCTTCAATGGCCGTGATCCCAAAAAGCCGAAACCAAGCGGAGGCTGGCCTCAGTTTGGTTCCATGGTCTCCCGAGTTGCCGGATCAGCCACACCGACAGCGCCGCCGTATGTCAGCCTGTGCTATCCATGTACGCATGGCCCGTATAATGAACCCGGGCCAGGATTCCTTGGTACCGCTCAGGCTCCGTTTCGCCCGCTGGGTCCGACCAAAGAAGACATGGTTCTCAATGGCGTTTCGCTGGACCGGCTTGCCGATCGGAAGTCCCTGCTGCGGAGTGTCGATCAACTGAGACGCGACATAGATGCCACGCTGACCATGACGGGGATGGACACATTTACCGAGCAGGCGATGGGACTTCTGACGTCATCCAGGCTTGCGGAAGCACTTGATCTTTCCAAAGAAGACCCCAAAGTCATCGAACGCTATGGCAAGGGCGATCCCACCATTTTCATGGACGGCAACGGCGCACCGCGTGTGCCTCAGAGTCTCCTTGTGGCGCGCCGCCTGATCGAAGCGGGAGTTCGCGTGGTCACGCTGAACTACAGCAAATGGGACTGGCACGGTGGCACCAATGCCGAGGGGCGACCAAACAACTCGATCTTTGTGCGGGAGCAGGAAGATTTTCCGGTGTTCGACCAATGCGTGAGTGCGCTCATCGAAGATCTGCATCAACGAGGACTGGCCGACGACTGTGCCGTCGTCGTCTGGGGCGAGTTTGGCAGAACTCCGAAGATCAGCAACATCGTGGGTCGCGACCACTGGCCGCAGGTCAATTGTGCCTTGATGGCAGGCGGAGGTATGCGGCATGGTCAGGTGATCGGCGCGACAGACCGCATTGCCGGCGAGGCGATTGCAAGACCTGTCACCTTTGGTGAAGTCTATGCCACGCTGTTCCATCATCTGGGCATCAATGTGGACCGCACGACGATCGCCGATAATAACGGTCGCCCGCAGTATCTGGTCGAGGATGGCGGTAAAGTGATGCCGGAACTCGTGTAAGATTTTTCAGCGATGCACGGAATTGGTCTCGGCCAGTATTTATTCAAGGTGCATGGTGAAAGAGTGGCATTAAGTCAAAACTGAGTATTGCGGAATCAAAAGCACTTTGACGTTTCGAAATTGCTACCCCGGGGCCACTGAAGTACTCTGGCCTGCTCGACATTGTCGTATACCCCGCAAGAATCTTTATGCAAGGCTGAAGGGTTCGAATGTATTCAATCTTGAAGCAGATCCGGTCGTTTGTGTTGAACGACCATTCGAAGTGCAGTCGTCGTCAACGAAAGCAAGTTGAAATTTGCGCTGCCCTGGAACAACTGGAAGCTCGTCAGTTACTGACCGTCTCGTTTGAAACACTGGCCGACTTTGGAACTGCCACCGTTCAAAGCTCAACTCCGGATCACTTCACATTCGGCGACACGCTGGCGTATTTCACAGCCCGGACAATTGCAACCGGCAGCGAAATCTGGCGGACAGACGGGACAACTGCCGGAACGTTTTTGCTTCGCGATATTGTGCCCGGTCCGGAAAGCCGGGTTGGTGTTTATCCCAACATGCTGACGGTTGTCGGGGATACGGCGTTCTTTCGAGTGACGAGTCCGCATGGTGGCGATGCCAAACTCTGGAAAAGTGATGGAACCAGTGCCGGAACTCAAATTGTCTCGATGTCTGACGGAAGCGATGTCGTGCAACCGGACAGCATCACGGGGGGAGACGGGTTTGTCTACTTCACTGCGATCGACAATTCAGGACGAAATCTCTATCGGCTGAGTTCTGCTGCCGGCGCAGTTCCGGTTCGCATTGAGATTACAGACAGCTTTGAATTGCCGTTTCCCGGAAATGTCGGCGTGTCAACGTCAACAGCCACATACTTTGCAGCTCCGTATTCGATCGCACCGAGCACAAGTGGAATCCGTCTGCTTGAAGCTGGACCCGATTCGGATGTCACCGAAACGCTGGGTCTGTTTAAGAAATTGACTCGCTTCAAGGCAGTTGGCAATCGACTGATATTCTCCGCGCTTCAACAGTCAGATCCGATTCAGTCGCCTGAAAGATGGTGGATCACAGATGGCACGGTCGCGGGCACTCGCGAACTGAACCTGCCAGGCGGTGTCGTACCGGAGACATTGGTCCTGGCCGATGACGGCTCGATCATGTTCATGGCAACTGGCAGCGCCTCCGAGTGGCAGGTCTGGAAGACGGACGGCTCCGAGAACGGGGCACTTCAGCAGTTTGCTGTCGGCAATGGAACGGGTGGTTTTTCGCAATTGTTTAAGACCGCGACGAGTGACGGACTCATCTTTTTCGAAGCGGGAAGCGGTGCAGGAGCTGGCAAAATCTGGCAGACGAATGGGACACAGGGCGGGACATTTGCGCTTGCTGCATCGGCGGACGTGACGATTCGTGATCTAAAGGGCAGCTTTGGAAACGGCGTCGTCTTCGAAGGCTTCACCTTTCCAAATCCTCTTGGTCTGTACTTTGTTGACAGCAGTCTCACAGAACCGCTGGACCTGGTTTCCGGTTCGGGAGTTACCAACGTGCTTGCTTCGGCTTTCATCGGAATTGGGCCGCAGATGATCCTTGGCGACTTGTTTAGCTCAGACACGGGCGGCGGACTGGGAATTGCAAATGCCACATCTCCGTTCACGCTGGTGAAAGACATCGCATTCGGTACCCAATCATCTTTCCCGGGCCGCTTTGTGGTCACCGACAACGATGTCATCTTCAATGATTTGTCGGGCCTGGCGAAAACTAACGG
>JAYUVA010000816.1:0-3459 GCA_043754375.1 Candidatus Kuenenia sp.
TCGCTCACATCATCCAGTCGCTCGCAAACCACATGAATGACATCACCTTCCCGCTGCAGCCGACCGGTGGCCATCATCACAGTCGCAAATCTTGCGGTCTGCCGAAAGTGCTGCCAGACTGACGGAAACACGACAAGATTTGCCACGCCTGTTTCGTCTTCCAGTGTTACAAAGGTAATCCCGTTGGCCGTTGACGGCCGTTGACGCATCAGCACAAGCCCCGCCACTTTGACTCGCCGATCCGGCGTTAACTCCGCAAGCTCCTCTGCCGTGACCGCGCGCAATTGAATTAGCTGCTCCCTGAGAAAACTGACGGGATGTTTTCGCAGCGAAAGACCGGCCGATGAATAGTCTTCAACCACCTGATCCTGAGCCGACATTTCCGGGAGTTGGGGTACAGGATCGTCCGACGCTGCGGCGTCTGGTGCATCAAACAGGGGCAAGTGTTCCCGAGCTGGCAGAGATTTCCAATACGCCTCACGCCGTTCAATCTTCAGCGAGGCGAAAGCATCGGCTCGTGACAGAAGCTGCAATGTGGCGCGATTGAGTTGCGTCCGCTGGGCGAATTCTTCAAACGACCGGAACCTTCCGCCGCGTTGCCGGACGGTTTCGATCAGTCGTCCGTGCTCTTCTGAGAATCCACGCAGCAGTCGAAAACCCAGCCGCAACGCGAAGCGTTCATCGTCGTGTCGAAATCGTCCCAACGCAGGATCGCCATCAGTTCGTTCCAGTGTGCAATCCCAGTCGCTGTGACTGATATCAGCCGGGAGTATAACGACCCCATGCTCTCGTGCATCGCGCACCAGCTGCGCTGGCGCGTAGAATCCCATGGGCTGACTGTTGATCAACGCGGCCGTAAAAACAGCCGGGTGCCAGCGTTTGAGCCACGCGGAAACATACACCAGCAACGCGAAACTTGCCGCGTGGGATTCCGGAAACCCATACTCTCCAAAGCCGCTGATCTGCTTGAAAAGTCGCTCCGCAAATTCTGCGTCGTAGCCGCGTTCCTTCATTCCATTCACGAGCTTTTCGTGAAATTTCGCAATGACGCCCGTCTTGCGCCACGCTCCCATCGCGCGACGAAGCTGATCGGCCTCGCCCGGTGTAAAGCCAGCGGCCACGATCGCCAGTCGCATGGCCTGCTCCTGAAAGATGGGCACCCCCAGCGTCTTGTGGAGGACCGCGCGGACCGCCGTATTCGGATAATCAACCGGCTCTTCCCCTGCACGCCGACGCAGATACGGGTGCACCATGTCGCCTTGAATCGGCCCCGGACGCACAATCGCGACTTCGATCACCAGGTCGTAAAAGCAATGCGGCTTCAGACGAGGCAACATACTCATCTGAGCGCGGCTTTCAATCTGGAAGACACCAATCGTATCCGCCGCACTGATCATGTCGTACACCGCAGGATTTTCTGACGGCACATTCGCCAGGGTCAGTGTTTTGCCGTGATGTTTCTCAACCAGCTCGAACGCGCGGCGAATGCAGCTGAGCATGCCCAGCGACAGGCAATCGACTTTCAACAGCCCGAGCGCATCCAGATCATCTTTGTCCCATTGAATCACAGTGCGACCGGGCATGGCTGCATTTTCAATCGGCACCAGTTCACTCAACAATCCGCGGGACATCACCATGCCACCGGAATGTTGTGACAGATGTCGAGGAAAAGTCAGCAGCGAATTGAGCAATTCCAGCATCCGCCGTCCGAGCAATGAATTCGGATCGATGCCACCTTCGCGCATGCGATCCGGAAACTGCTCCGCGTGATCCACGTGCTCCATCTGATTGGCGAGTTTTTCAATGCAATCATTGGACAACGCAAGGGCACGTCCGATATCCCGAATCGCCGATCGAGGTCGATACGTGATCACTGCGCCCGTCATAGCAGCTCGATCACGTCCGTAGCGTTCAAACAGGTACTGCAGTACTTCTTCGCGGCGCTCGTGCTCGAAATCAATGTCGATGTCCGGCGCTTCGTTGCGTTCGCGACTGATAAACCGTTCGAACAGCACGTCGATGCGACTGGGATCAACCGACGTAACGCCGAGACAGTAGCAGACGACAGAATTCGCCGCCGAACCTCGTCCCTGACACAGAATTTTGCGTTCGCGGGCGAAACGCACGAGGTCGTAGACCGTGAGGAAATACGCTTCGTAATGCAGTTCTTCGATCAGCGTCAGCTCATGTCTGACAAGGTCACGGATTTTGGTCGGGACGCCATCCGGATATCGCAGCCTGGCACCACGCATCGTCAGGTTCGTGAGATGCTGAATTGGCGTCACATCCTGCGGCACCAGTTCATCCGGGTACTCGTACCGGAGTTCGTCGAGAGAAAACGTGCAGCGATTCGCAACTTCGACAGTTCGTGCGATGATGTCGGCATCGCCCGCGAACAGTGGCCGCAATTGAGCCCCGGACTTCAGATGCCGTTCGCCATTTGGAAACAGTTCATGTCCCAGCGATTGCAGACTTGCCGCATGACGAATGGCCGTCACGACATCGTGCAATGCGCGGCGTCTCGAGTCGTGATAATGCACATCGTTGGCAGCGACAATTGGGATGTTGAACTGACTGCACATCGACCGCCAGCGTTCCAGGTTTTCCCGATCGTTGGGTCCACAGTGGAGTTCAGCCAGACCATAGCATCGATCGCCGAAACAGCTTTTCAACGACTGCAGATGCGTGGCCGCAACGTCGATTCTCATACCGGGGACGTATCGCCGTTCAAACCGATATCTGCTTTCTTCGCTGAGCGGTACGCAGCAAAGCAGGCCCTCGGCATGTTCCGGAATATCGGCAACCGTCAGGCGACACTCGCCCTTGGGAGCTCGCCTGCGCCCAACGGTAATCAATCGTGATAAACGGCCATATGCGGCGCGATCCGTCGCCAGCAGAACGACCGCCGGGCCATCATCCGGCACAATCTCTGCGCCAATCAACAGTTTCAGCCCGGCTTCTTTGGCCGCAACATGAGCTCGCACAACGCCCGCCAGAGAATTGCGATCGGTGACGGCAATCGCTTTCAGCCCCAACGCCACCGCACGCGCGGCAAGTTCATCAGCGTGAGATGCCCCTTCCAGAAACGAATAATTCGTGCGGCAATGCAGTTCTGCATACGAAACCGAAGTGCCCTTCAGCTCGTCCGTCTGACCAACTGCTCTCTGCGTCGCACGAGTTCGACGTTTTGAAGGAGGTGGTTCCGGCATAAAAGAGAATCCATTCTGGACCACGCCCGGAACGCAAACCGCAGCAATGGTGGTCGCCGCAGGATTTTCGCAGATCCGATACGTTCGCAGAATAACAGTTTCCGGCAACGTTGGTGTCAGGACGGGCGCATCACACTGGATATGCTCCGCGCGGGCACAAGTGGAGTGTAGCCGGATTCGCGAGAATTCGGAGGTATGCATTATCCATGGCCGAATTCTGACGAATCCGGCTACAAAAATACATCTCGAT
>JAYUVA010000817.1:0-2834 GCA_043754375.1 Candidatus Kuenenia sp.
TTCGGAAGTGATGCTGGACTGCATCAGCGAGGTCACCAGCACTCAGGACAAGTTCCCGGGCCTGCCGGTCGGGGCACGAGCCGTGCAGATCGCTGACGGAAATACGGCCACGTACTTCCTGACTACGTTTGGTCGCGCGAAACGCGAGACTGTCTGCTCGTGCGAAGTGAAAATGGAACCGAATCTGTCACAGGCTCTGCATCTGATCAATGGTGACACTTCGAACGCAAAGATCCAGCAGGGTGGACTGGTGGCCAAACGCCTTGAAGAAGGAAAGTCTCCGGAAGACATCATTTCAGAAATGTACATCCGCTGCTTTTCGCGAAAACCGATCACTGAGGAAGTCACATCTCTGATGGTGATCGTGGCCGAACAGGAAAACAAGAAGGAAGCTCTGGAAGATATTTTCTGGTCACTGCTGAATTCGAGCGAATTCCTGTTCAATCACTGATACGCAGCAGCTTTCGCATTTCTCCGTGGTTGTATCAGTTGTTTTGACTGTTCCGCTCCGATCGCGGAAGATAATGAGAGTTTTGGGTGTGCGGGGTCTGTGCGGGCTGACTGGTCCGGCAGATTGTGCCGAAGTAAAACCTGTGTGTTGTAGAGTTGGCCCCAAAAACCAATGGGGCACCGGATGAGCGACTTTGACGTTCCGTCCTCTGGAGTTTCATGATGCATCAGCGTAGATCATTCTTGCCATGTTTTTCTGCCGGTCTTGCTGTCCTGGCGTTGCAGCTCTTTGCGTCCGTGAACATGGCCGACGACAAGGTGACTTTCGAAGATCACATCAAACCGATTCTGCGTGAAAAGTGTTTGTCCTGTCACAACACGAACAAGAAGACTTCCGATCTGGACTTGTCGTCGTACTCATCGCTGATGCAGGGTGGAGCTGCCGGTGCGTCCATTGAAGTGGGCGATTCCGGTGCCAGCTATCTCTACAGTCTGGTATCGCATCAGAGCGAACCGTTCATGCCGCCGGAGGCTGACAAACTCCCCGATGCAACTCTCGACCTGATCAGGAAATGGATCGATGGAGGTGCACCGGAAACGTCATCCAGCAAAGTAGCGCTGCCGAAGAAAAAGAATGCGGCGATGACAGTGGACGTGGCGGCCGGCGCTCGACCGGAAGGCGCGCCGCCCATGCCTGACGTCCTGAACGTAGAGCCGATCGTCTACACGGCAGCAACAACGGCCGTCTCCGCGATCGCGACAAATCCGTGGTCGAAACTGGCCGCTGTGGCAGGCCAGAAACAGGTTGTGCTGTATCACACAGAAACCCTGGAACCGCTGGGAGTGCTGCCGTTTCCGGAAGGTGTTCCTCGGGTTCTGAAATTCAGCCGCACCGGCGCTTTGTTACTTGCAGGAGGTGGTCACGGAGCTGCCAAAGGGCTGTGTGTCGTATGGGACATCAGGACTGGTGAACGCATGATGACGGTCGGCGACGAACTTGATGAAGTTCTTGCCGCAGACATCAGTGCGGATCAGTCATTGATCGCACTGGGCGGCCCGGAAAAAATTGTTCGGGTTTACAACACGTCGACGGGCGAACTCGCCTACGAATGCAGGAAACACACCGATTGGATTTACTCCCTGGAATTCAGCCCGGACGGCGTGTTGTTGGCCACTTCGGACCGCAACGGTGGACTTCTTGTGTGGGAAGCCCACACGGGTCGTGAATATCTGACACTCTCTGGCCACACAGCTGCAGTGACGTCTGTTTCATGGCGCATCGATGGCAACGTGCTCGCATCTGCCAGTGAAGATACGACCATTCGACTTTGGGAAATGGAGAACGGTGGTCAAATCAAATCATGGGGAGCGCATGGTGGCGGCGTGTTTTCCGTCGAGTTCTGTCGCGATGGACGCATGGTGTCGTCGGGGCGTGACAGAGTCACCAAATTATGGGACGGTAACGGCGGTGCGCTAAAAGACTTCGAAGCATTCAGCGATCTCGCTCTGCACGCGACGCATTGCGACGAAACAGACCGCGTCATCGCGGGCGACTGGACGGGCGAAATTCGCGTTTGGAATGCTGCTGACGGAACCCGCATCGGACAGCTGACTTCGAATCCGCCGACACTGGAATCACGCCTTGCTGGAGCGCAGGCACAAGTCGCTCCGACGGCGGAGAAGCTTGCGGCCGCAACCACTGAACGCGATGCTGCGGTTGCCGCTCAGACTGCTCAAACACAGAAGATTGATGCCGCCAATGTGGGTTACGCAGCGGCGCAGAAGAAATATACGGATCAGCAGGTCGCCATCACCACTGAAGAACAAAAGCTGGTCGCTGAGCAGACAAAAGACCAGGCACTTACGGTCAGCATTGCGGCATTGCAGAAAGCGATTCCGGATCTGAAGTTTGCTGCTGAAAAGTCCGCTGCGGCCTCCGCAATGATGCCGGGTGATGAAGAACTCAAGAAGATCGTTGAGCAGCTCAAAGCACAGGTCGTGGCCCGTGAAGCAGAACTCGCGACGTGCGAAACTGAATTGGCAACGGCAAAAATCAGCGTGACCAGCGTGACCGCCAACGTCGCTGCACAGAAACAGCAGCTCACCGTAGATGATCAGGCCATGGTTGCAGCCAAAGGCGTCGTCGATACCGAATCAGCGGCACTGCCGTCGTTTCAGGCAGCGACCACGGCAAAAGATCAGGCACTTGCTGTGGTGCAGCAGGAAGTCAGTCGGGCAAACGCTCTTGTCATGCGGTGGCAGCATTACATCGGACTGCGGGATGAATTGGCTGCGCTCGACACAGCCAAAGCCAAACGTGACGAAGTGCAGTTGACGTCGCTGCAAGCTCAGGCAGCGCTGCAGGAAAAACAGCAGCAGATTGC
>JAYUVA010000818.1:0-5224 GCA_043754375.1 Candidatus Kuenenia sp.
CTGGATATCGCGGGTGTTCCGCCCTCAATTGCCGAAGTGAATGCCTTCGTTGCCGACACGACAGAACCAGTCGCCAAACGAGCAGCAAAGGTCGATCAATTGCTTTCGCGTCCGGAGTATGTCGAACACTGGACGCTCAAATGGAGCGACCTGCTGCTCAACCGCCGCAAGACCGTCACTGAACGAGGGGTCTGGGCATTTCGCAACTGGATTCGCCAGTCGGTGGCTTCCAATAAGCCTTACGATCAATTCGCTGAAGAACTGATCACCGCGGGTGGCAGTGCATTCGAAAACCCAGCCGCCAACTATTTCCGCATTGCTCGTGAACCAAAACTGGTCATGGAGAACATGACTCAGGTGTTCCTGGGAACACGATTCAGCTGCAATCAGTGCCATGACCATCCTTTCGAACGCTGGACTCAGAACCAATACTACGAGCTGGCCGCCTACTTTGCGGACGTCGGTCGCCGAGCGCTGCCGGATGGTGACGAATTTGTGTTCACAAACGTCTCGCCGGAAGCAGTAGTCAATCCATCGACCAATCAGGCCGCATCGCCGAAGTTTCCGTTTTCTCATGCCGGTGCCATTAATGCAGGTGCGCACCGACGTGAACAATTGTCACAATGGCTGACGGCCAAAGAGAATCCCTACTTCGCACGCAGCATCGTCAATCGCTACTGGAGTTACTTCCTGGGCCGCGGCATCATTGATCCTGTGGATGATATCCGCGCCAGTAATCCAGCCTCCAATTCAGAATTGCTCGACGCCCTGTCGAAGGACTTTACTGACAACGGCTACGATCTGAAACGGCTCATCCGCCTCATCTGCACATCTGCCACATATCAACGCAGCCTGGAGAGTAACCCGTGGAATGACGACGACACGATGAATTATTCGCACGCTGTGCCCCGCCGGTTGTCAGCCGAACAGTTGTACGACTCCATCATTCAGGCGACTGGAGCACCGCGGGCGTTGCCCGGCGTTCCGGCTGGATTTCGAGCGTCTGAATTGCCGGACTCGCAGGTCGAAGTCGCGTTTCTGGATATGTTCGGCCGCGCTCCGCGCGAATCACCATGTGAATGTGAACGCACCAGTGACGTCAGTCTGGGGCAGACTTTGAACATGGTCAACGGCCCGACGATCGGCGATGCGATCGCCCATCCGGAAGGCATTATCGCAAAAGCGATTGCCGCAGGGACGACCAACGAACAATTGATCGAAACGGTTTATCTTTCAACTCTGTGCAGAAAGCCATCGGCCGAAGAAATGTCACGCACGGTTGAGTACTTCAGTACCGTCGCCACGCCGAAAGAGGCCACTGAAGATCTCACCTGGGCACTCATCAACAGCCCCGGTTTCCTGTTCAATCGCTGACAGTGAGCATTCGAGTCTGACACGGTTTTGAGTCCCTGGGAAATATCGTCTCCTTGACGTGTTGACCCATTCGGTTATACTATTGGTATGAAGACTGCCATTTCCATCCCAGATAAGGTCTTTGAGGAAGCAGAGCGATTGGCGGAGCGATTGCAGACTTCGCGCAGTCAGCTCTACACCAGGGCTCTGGCCGAATTTGTTGCCAGGCACGACGACGACCAGATCGCGGCGGCGATGAACAGAGTTGTCGATGAGTTGGGGCCTGCGGTGGATAACTTCCCCCGTGAGGCCGCGCGACAAACGCTGCGGCGAGTGGAATGGTAATCGCACAGGGCGAGGTCTGGTGGGCCGACATCGGCGGGCCGATTGGTTCGGCACCCGGTTTCAGACGCCCGGTCGTCGTCGTCCAATGCGATGCGATGAATCGAAGTCGGATCGGAACGGTCGTTTGCGTTCCGTTGACGAGCAATCTCAAATGGGCGACTGCTCCAGGAAATGTACTTTTGAAGTCGTGGGTAACTGGGCTGCCAAAAGATTCGGTTGCCAACGTCTCTCTGATTGTGGCATTGGACAAACAACAGCTCACTGAACGCAGCGGCAAGCTTTCGAGCCGGCAACTGGAAGCCATTCTCAATGGAATTGATGTCGTTCTCGGACGCTGATTGAAGGACAAAAAGTGCCATTCGTGTCAAGAACCGTTTCCGCTCAAAATGCCGCATTCGTTCCTGACACCTTTTTTTTCCTGGCTCCTCCGTTTCAAATTGACATCAGCGGAACATGTTCAATAGGAACCATGAAAATGAGCGGCGAACGATTCTGTTAAGAAATCAGCAGCGAAGGGAACTCGATGCCAAAGCGAACCAACACGTTTCAAAAACTGATTCTCGAAGTCAAACGGCATTTAGCCGCCGGCGCGACGGTCGAAGAATCCAGGATGCTGATTGATCAAAAGACAGGTGCGAAAGTCGAAGTCGACGTTTGCATTGAAACCGTGATTGCCGGGAATAATGTCCGGATCGCGGTTGAATGTACGAAGCAGGGCCGAAAGGCGACCGTTGAATGGGTGCAACAAATGCTAGGAAAGCACGAATCCTTGCCTACGGATGTCGTGGTGTTGGCGTCCAGTTCGGGATTTTCTAAAAACGCTTTAAAGACGGCAAGGGCCAGCAGAGTACAGACCATCATTCTTGATGACTTCAGCGACAAGAGCGGTGCCAACCTTGTACCTATGATTGAGTCGCTTTGGCTGAAGACATGTGGGGCGTCAGCAACGAAGGTTGTTGCAGTCGTGAAACCGGCCATCGGCGACATTCGAGAACGCGTCGTGCTGAGTCCTGACAATTCCATTTTTACTCCAAACGGCAGCTTGATCGGACCCGCGATAGACGTTGTAAATGCGATTCTTTCTTGTCCCCAATTTGTTGTAGAATTTCTTCGCCAAGCCACTGCCGAACACAAGTTCCTGGAACTCGTTCTGAGTCCGCCGACATTGTCTGACGGTCGTTTGCTTTGTCTTCAAAGAATCGACCCGCTGACATTTGTCCCAATTGACGAGCTTCGCATTGTCGGCAGTTGCAAAGTTCAATTGTCTGAGTTTCCGCTGAAACGGAACAACATCGACAAAACTGAAGTAACGTGGGGCGAGGGAGAGTTTTTGGGAGAAAAAGCGCTCGTTGTTTCGACAAAGGATCCGACGGGCAAAAGACGAATCTCACTAAATGTTAAAGACTTAGAATTCTTGCCGACCGAGATAATAGAAGGTGAACCACAAAAAATGGAGATGCGAAACAAGTTCGTACGTGGGGAGGAAGGCAACGGGGACGCAGCACTTTGTTGATGCGTCGGCGGCAGTTGATTGGATCGACGGAGGCCATGGTCTGCAAATCCTTGATTTGTTGAGGAAAGCTGGTTTGTCAAGGCACCATTGGCGCGTGTGGAGGTGTTTGCGGTGGATGAGTTCGTGATCGTGCCATGTGAAAAGACCACCGGGGACACAGCAATTTGTAGACAGGCTTGTCCGTTCGATATGGCAATGCTGTGTCCCGGGTGACCCCGCACCCGGGTGACCCCGCAGTGTTCAGTTGCTCCTGATCAGAGCCAGAAGCATTGGGAATTCTCTGTAGGTCCTCCTTGCCGAGAAGGAATTCGCGGCTCGCCGCGACCTGCGACTGATCCGCGTTGCCGGAGCGATCAACGGTGAATGCGTCTGTCGCGTCCCGAACAGATCTGGCACTTTGAAGTAGAAGGTTATCTGGTCCTGCCGTCTGTCCTGACACAGGACGTGATTGGCCGATTGAAGAATGAACTGGCCAGTGTGGAAATGTGGCACACGAGTTACAGTACTCAGCAGACTCGGTCCGTGCAACAGCCTCAGTGGCTGAGCCAGTCGAAGAATGGCCTGCCGCCCTTGTGGCCGGTGCCCCTGACATTGCAAAGCCGCTGCTGCAAAGTCTGAACAGAACCGGACAGGCTTTCGAGCAGGAGCATAAACCGGCAAACATGCGATCTGAAGCTCCGGGAATCAATCCCGGCCGATGGGATTCTCCTGCATGAAACCAATTGAATCCATCTCCTCTCTGCTGGCGGAGATGAAGTCGGGAACGCTGACATCGACAGGACTGGTTGAACGTTGCCTTTCCCGTATCGAAACCGGGGATCGAGACCTGCGGGCCTGGGTGTCGGTTGATGCCAGTGGTGCGCGAGCGGACGCTGCGCGAGCGGATAACGAGCTGGCTCGAGGTGTTGATCTCGGAGTGCTGCACGGTATTCCAATTGGCATCAAAGACATTGTCGATGTCGCGGGGACCGTGACCGGAGCAGGTTCGCCTCTGCGGATGAGGTCGGAGTCACCCGCCGAGCGTGATGCGGCGCTCGTCACGGCACTGCGGCGAGCGGGCGCGATCATCATCGGCAAGACAGTGACGACTCAGTTCGCCTGCTTTGACCCGCCGCCGACGCGGAATCCGTGGGCCGCTGACCGGACTCCGGGGGGATCGTCGAGCGGTTCTGCGGCGGCCGTCGCGGTCGGCATGGTTCCCGCCGCGATCGGCTCACAGACGGGTGGCTCGATCACGCGGCCAGCGGCATACTGCGGTGTCTGCGGAATGAAGCCGACGTTCCGGACCGTGTCGCTCGATGGCGTTGTTCCTGTTGCATCTTCACTGGATCATCCAGGCCCCATCGCGCAGACCGTGGGCGATCTGCGCATCATGCTGCAGGCTCTGACCGGGACCGCGTGTCTGGAATTCAAACTCCCCGCAATGTCACAGCTGAAACTCGGACGTCTGCGGGGGTTCTTCGAAGATCGTGTTGATCCGCAGCTGAGCGATGCAATGGATGCAACGATCAACCGATTTGCGTCCGCCGGAGCAACGATCATCGATATCGATGTTCCGCCTGAGTTCTCAGAGGTGCTGGTTCACCATCGTCGGATCATGGCCACAGAAGCGGCGGCATGGCATCGTGATCGGTTCAGAGAGCATCGCGACGACTACGGACCCTGCATCGCATCCCTGATCGAAGATGGCCTGCGAACCAGCTTCAATGACTACTCCGCATCCAGGACCAACCAGCAGGCGCTGACAACTGCGTTTGCCGCTCAGTTTCAGCATTTGATCGATGCGATGCTGACGCCCGCCGCCACCGGACCGGCTCCGGATGCCACCACAACCGGCGATCCCTGCATGAACGCCCCGTGGAGTTACACCGGTTTGCCGACGGTTTCGTTTCCAATCGGTCTGAGCTCCAATCAACTCCCGCTGGCGATTCAACTTGCCGGTCCGCATCGACACGACTGGCGACTGCTCGACGTTGCGGAAGTCTGCGAACGTCTGCTCCGACCGGATGCCTG
>JAYUVA010000819.1:0-2563 GCA_043754375.1 Candidatus Kuenenia sp.
GCCCCTTCTTCGGTCATGGCCTGGGACACGGCATCGGTCTGCAAATCCACGAAGATCCCCGGATGAACAGCATCGCCGAAGGTGAGCTGCAATCCGGAAACGTCATCACCGTCGAACCGGGCATCTACCTGCCCGACTTCGGCGGCGTGCGGATCGAGGACGATGTGCTGGTCACGCCAGATGGCCATGAAGTTCTGTCGAGTTTGGGAAAGGAACTTGGTTGAGAGTGCAGTTCCCGGATAGATTATCGGAGGCGGCGGTTGGATTTTTCATCGGGTGTCTTGTGCGCAGTTGAGGAGACAGGTCATGCCTTTCATTGTCGTGGATGATCAGCAACGCCAAGCGATTCTCGAAGCCAAGGGCGACGTGGAGATTCGCGATCGTCAGGGACGGTATCTCGGACATATCACCGATAGCGCCACTTCCGAGAATCATGGTTTCACACAGGAAGACATCGAATCGGCCAAAAAGAGCTTGGCATCCGATTCACGCCGTTACACGACCAAAGAAGTTCTTGAGCGTCTGCGGCAACTTTCGGAGGGGCAATGAGCCGGTTCACGGTTGTCTGGACCAACGAGGCGATTGAGCAACTGGCGGAAATTTGGCTGGATGCGGCGGATCGTGAAAAGATCGTGTCAGTTGCTGAGTCAGTCGACTTGGAATTGGCCGTCGACCCGTACTGGAAAAGTCTCGAAATGAGTGAAGGGATTCGGGCTCTCGTCCTCCCGCCACTGCGAATTCTGTTTTCTGTAAGTGCCGAGGATCGACTGGTTGAAGTGGCTCGAATCACTTGGATTCCACGATAAACTCACGAGAGAAGGCGGCTGCGCCGCAAAGTGAAAGCGGCGTCAACGTCGCACTCCAAAATTATGCCCATCAAACGACGAGGCAAACCACGCATGGCTGACAAACCGCAATCGCCGGGTTCGTTCGATCTCGACCGGGTTCGCGAACTCATTGAGATGATGGAACAGCACGGTGTCACCGAAGTGAACCTCCGCAAAGCGGACGAACGCTGGGTGCTCCGGCGCGGGCCGGCCGAGGTCATCAACATGATGGCTCCCGGTGGGTATGCCCCGCCGCCAACCTACGCTCCGGCTCCGCAGGCTCATCAAACGTCCGCGCCGCAGCCCCCGGCTTCCAGCGCGCCGCAGTCGCCTCCGGTTGTTGCCGACAACACCATCCCGATCAAAAGCCCGACGGTCGGCACCTATTACGAAGCGCCCTCGCCGAACGATCCGCCGTTCGTGAAAGTCGGCTCGGTGGTCAAGCCGGACACCGTCGTCTGCGTGATCGAGGCCATGAAAGTCTTCAATCAAATCCCCGCCGAAGTCAGCGGCACCATCACCGAGATCAGCGTCAAGAACGGCGACCCGGTCGAGTACGGCCAGACGCTGTTCCGAGTGAAGCCGTAGAACGGGAAATCCGAAACTCGAAATCCGAAACTCGAAATCCGAATCAATGACGAATGACCGAAGCCTGAATGAGTCGAATCGCGAGTGAGTCCTAAATGGCTTTGTCGCAAAACTTGCGGTTCTTGGCGACGATCGCAAGCGATCCGGATTTGGAAGATCCTCCGGGGACATTCCTGATCCGAAGCTTAGCGACTGAATTGGTCGCGAATGGGTGGACTACTGATGAATACGATAATTGGCGTGATTGCGGTTGGTCAGTTGCGTGCCATCGAGGTAAGTCAAGTCTAGATGTTGTCGTGAGCCAAATTCCGGATGGGGAGTGGATGTTGCAAGTCAGTCCGTCTCGTGTGCCCTTCTTTGGAGCTTTTTTTGGAAGGAAGCCGTCAGCAACACCAACCGACATATTCGAGTTGGCGGTCTCAGTTCATAAAGTTCTCTCCGCAAAGGAATGCTTGGAAAACCCAAGGTGGCGGTGGGATGGATTCCCAGAAGACTGCAATTCGACGCCGGAACCACATCCCTCCTAGCCCTCCATTCAAGTGAAAGAACAATTTCGATTCGTCGCGAGACTCGGTCGTGAGGCTCAACTCTGCAACGGTTCGTTTTTGAAAGTTCTGAGTCAGTATTCCAATTCCATGGAGGGCTGCGTCGAGCCGCAACACTCCAAGGATCAAAAATGTTTCAACGCATCCTGATTCCCAACCGCGGCGAGATCGCCTTACGAGTCATCCGCGCGTGCAAGGATCGGATATTTGTGGAGGTCCAATAATGCCCAATCCATTTCCTGGCATGGACCCGTACCTGGAAGGTCCGTTGTGGTCGTCGCTGCATTTGAGCCTGATCGCTGAGATTGCTCGACAGCTTGCTCCGCAGTTGCAACCGAAGTATTTGGCTCTGGCGAACACGCGAATTGTGCTAGCAACCCTTGATCCGATTGAACTTCCGCGAAAGCAAGAGCGATTACCCGATGTCGGCATCTATGGTGCGGGGACGGTTGGAAAAACAGCGGGCGCGGTGACCGTGCAGGCTCCGCTCACCTTGGATGGGATCATGCCTGAAGCGATCGAACAGCCTTATTTGGAAGTTCGTGACGTGGAGTCGCAAACGCTGGTCACGGCCATTGAACTGTTGTCGCCGACGAATAAGCG
>JAYUVA010000820.1:0-3114 GCA_043754375.1 Candidatus Kuenenia sp.
TCAGCTCATTTCGTTGAGCGGATTCCGTGAGCGATGCCGGTCGCACCAGGTTGTCAATCGCTTCGCCCTGCGGACGCAGGTAAGTTCCCTGGTAAACGCCTGGCAGAAATCCGGCGCTCCAGTTGGCTGCGCTGCCCTTCGGCAGGCCGCGGCCCTTCGGATCGCTCATCACCACAAAGCCGGGCAGATTGGCACTCTCGCTGCCGAGGCCGTATGTGACCCACGATCCAACGCACGGAAATCCCATCCGCGCGAACCCGGTATTCATGGCAAACAGGGCCGGTGAGTGATTGTTCGATTCCGTGTAGCCCGATTGAATCACGGCCATGCGATCGACGTGCTCACCAAGGTGAGGAAAAATATCCGGCACCATCTTGCCGCATTCACCGCGCGGAGTGAACGTGAACGGTGACTGCATCAGATTGCCGACCGCATTCTTGAAAAATCCGGTCGTGTTTTGAAACTCCGGATCGAATTCGCGAATCGTCTTGCCGTTCCACTTCGTCAGTTCAGGCCGATAGTTCCATGTGTCTACGGGACTCGGACCGCCGTTGACAAAAATCCAGATCACGCGTTTGGCCTTCGCGTCAAAATGTCCGGACTGCGGTGCGAGCGGATTGAGCGACCGATTGCCGAGACTGTCCTCGGCAGATGCCGATTCAAGCAGCCCCTCATCACGCAGCAGGCCCGCCAGTCCCAGCATTCCAAGTCCACAACCGCTGCGCTGCAGCATGTTGCGGCGGGTAGTAGATGAAGACATTGTCATTTTGAAGATCTCCTGTGATTCGTAGGGTGTGTGCAGCGAAGCGAAACACACCAAATTACTCCACATACACGAACTCGTTCATACTCAAAATTGTCTGACAAAGGTTCACAATGGCCTGATCCGGGTCAGGCTGTTCCTTCAAAAACTGCACACTCGCCGCTGACTCGGCATCTGTCGGAACTCGTCCAAACGCCAGTCGCCAGGCTTCACGGACAGTGTGTTCAGGTGCATCCTGCGGGAGTCGTTTGGCGAACGCCGTGGCATAATCTCGCCCCTGTGGGCTGTTCATAAACATCAGAGCCTGCGGCGCGATCGTGGTCACGGGGCGCTGGCCGATGCTGACGAGATGTTCCGGCCAGTCAAACAGCATCATCATCGGTATCAACTGACTGCGCTTGATGAAAAAGTACACACTGCGGCGAGTCATGTTCTGGTCCAGTGTGCCTGGGCCAAATTGTGTCGGATCAAGTCTGCCGGAAACCGCCAGCATTGAATCGCGAATCGCTTCCGCTTCCAGCCGCTGGGGAGTGCGTCGCCAGAACAGCACGTTTTCGCGATCAATCTCGGCACGCGCTTCATCATGTGCCCCCGACTGCATATACGTCTGACTCAGCATGATCAACTTGTGCAGGCGTTTGAGTTTCCAGCCGTGTTCGATCAAATCGCCTGCCAGCCAATCCAGCAGTTCCGGATGACTGGGTCGTTCGCCGGAAACTCCGAAGTCGTTCGGGGTTGAAACAAGGCCGCGACCGAAATGATGCTGCCACAATCGATTGACCATGACGCGCGCAGCAAGGCCACCTGCACCTTGTTTTGGATCTGTCATCCAGTTCGCCAGAGTCGCTCGACGAAAGCTGGTGCGATTCCAGCCTTCCGGCGGCGTGACCTGCCAATGAGACAATTCAACGCCTGCCGGAGCCAGAACCTGCAGGAACCCTGCGGTGACAACTTCCTGCTTCTGATGGACGTCGCCGCGTTTGAGCAGATGCGTCTCCGGATAGAAATGCGGAAAGCCGCGATCGTCAGCGTGGTGGCTCATGTGCGGCAGGCCTTCGCTGGTGACCATGACTTTGGCCATCTGTAAACCGGGTCCCAGCTTTTCGAGATCCAGTACGGCCTGCCGAAGTGCACTCATTTCCGCATCGCTGGTGGAGAACCATGCAACGCCCGTCTTCCAGTCGTCCGATGATTCATCAATGCTCTTCCGCAGCACATCAAGTGCGTGCAGAACTTTGGAATCCGGTTGCAGCTCATACTTCGTCCCAGCCGACGACTCGACCGAGATCACATGCAGAGTTTCCCACGGGCCTGACGATGCGGCGGCCGGTGTCGTTGCCAGCCATTCACGGAATTTGGCTGCCAACTCAGTCTTCTCATACTCCGCCGCTGCCTGCTTTTTCGCCGCCAACTGCACGTCAAATGCGTTTTGTCGTCTGCGATTCTCTTCCGGCGACAGGTCGATCTCCGTTTCCGCACGAATCGCGGAGCTGAACGTCGCAGCCATACGATAATAGTCTCGCGCGGGTATCGGATCGAACTTGTGATCATGGCAGCGCGCACATCCAATCGACAATCCAAGGAACGACACTCCCGTGGTCATGACCATGTCATCGAGTTCATCATAGCGCGCGGATTCGAATTCTGTTTCAGTGAGTTGTGTCGGAAAAGCTCCGGCACCCAGAAACCCCGTGGCCATCATCGCCAGCGAATCGTCAGGAGCCAGTTCATCCCCAGCCAGTTGCCACTGCACAAACTTGTCGTACGGAAAATCCGCGTTGAGTGCTTTGATCAGGAAATCGCGATAATGAAATGCGTTGGGACGATCGTAATCCTGTTCGTAGCCGTGCGATTCGGCAAACCGAGCGACATCCATCCAGTGCCGTGCCCAGCGTTCGCCATATTGAGGCGACTCCAGCAATTCATCAATGCGCCGCGACCATGCCTCGGGATCAGGATCATTCACAAACTCATCAACTTGTTCCGGCGTCGGCGGCAGTCCGATGAGACCAAGGTAAGCTCGGCGAATGAGAACGTGTCGATCGGCAATGGCGTTCGGCACAAGTTTGACAGCTTCCTGTCTGGCCCGCACAAACTGATCAATCGGCGTTCGGCACCATGCGGCATCTTCTGCCATCGGCGGCATGATCGGATTCAGAGGCTGAAACGACCAGAACTGTCGATCACTGTCTTTGACCTGCATTTCAAGGGCAGGCGTCGTTGATTTTTCGACCAGCGGCGCATCGTAAGGCGCGCCCAGATTGATCCATGTGCGAATCTGTTCGATCGCATCTTCGGGCAGCTTCGGTTTCTTAAACGGCATGTGTGGATCGGCCGTATGCTCAATCAAT
>JAYUVA010000821.1:0-4946 GCA_043754375.1 Candidatus Kuenenia sp.
CGTTCCCCGGCACTCTGTCCACCCATGCCATCGGCGACGATGGCATAACGCTGCCTGTCATCGACGAAACAACTGTCTTCGTTGTTTTCCCGATAGTTACCAGTGATACTGACGTGACCGATTCGAAACGAGACCATTGACATTTCCAGAATTCATGTGGCGGGCGACTTTTAAAAAGGGGTCAGGAACCAATAGTGCGGAGCACCCTCCGGGGCATTTGGCTATTGGTTCCTGACCCCTTTTTTAAAGGTACATGGCAGATTGTTTCGGTATCCGTCGGCAAACGCAACAGAGGAAGGCATTTCCTTGTTTCCTGGTGACAACGGCGGAATGAACATATCTCTTCTTACAATGCCGTCCCGTGGCACATCGCTTCAAAAACGTTTGTCAGGCCCAGCGTCGTGGCAGAAATCAGCAATTCACCTGCCTCGAATCCTGCCGATGCACCCAGCATCCGTCCCTGGCCTTCGACCAATCGAAACACGCGATCTTTCTCAGGCGGAAACTGAGTCTGATAGGCTCGAATGGACGCCAGCTTCATTGAAAGGGTCCCGGAAATATCCGACACAAATGCGCCTCCGCCCGCCGGATGATTGAGTGTCTGCAATCCCAGCGGATACCAGATTTGCCGTTGAATGCGGTGCACCGGGAGGCCGTCGAATGCGTCATCCCATTTGGAAAGCCGCGAATAGAAGACGGCTGCATCTGTGATCTGCATGGCCTGCCAGTGATCGGGCGACGCCATCGGAGTTCGATCGGCAATCCCCAGAACCAGGCGCGGACGATAACGACGAAAGACCTTTGCCAGTTCGACACGCGCTTCAAAGTTATCGAAAAGCCGCCGGTTGGGGAGTGGCAGAGTTTCGCGAACAGCGACTCCCAAAATTCGGGCAGCTTCCTGAGCTTCCTGAAGGCGGACTTCCGGGCCGGGGCTGAGCGGGGTGGGTTCGCCATCTGTCAGATCGACAATGCCGACGCGACATCCCTGCTGAACCATTCTGGCAAGTGTTCCGCCACAGCCAATTTCAACATCATCCGGATGAGCCCCGACGGCAATCACGTCCAGAGGTTCCGGCAGCGGGAGAGTCCTGGAATTCATCGATGATTGCCTTCTTTGTGCAGCGCGTTGCTTGAGTCAGCGAGTTGCCTTGAGTGGATCCCATTTCGCAAGACCGGGTTCATTCGGAACGACAAACAGTTCGACGCGTCGATTGCGCTGGCGGGCAGATTCAGTCGCGGACGATTCCAGCGGATGAAATTCACTGTAGCCCATGGCGGCGATGCGTTCAGCATCGACTCCCTGCTTTTGCAGTTGCAGAATGACAGCGTCAGCTCTGTCGGTTGACAGATGCCAGTTTGTCGGATGTTTCGCCGCAGTCTCCGGACGGGCGATGTTCTGGTCATCGGTATGACCCACAATCAAAATCCGCATGCCGCTGGCTGCACCGGATATCGTATTCGATGCAAACTCTTTAAGGATCGGACCGGCTTCTGAGCGAATCGCGTCGCTGCCCAGATCAAACAGAATATCACTTTGGTATTTATGCAGACCTGTGGCCGGGTCGTATTCAAATCCAGCCGCTTCGAGAGCAGAATTCGCGCTGCCGCCAACCAGCACCGAATCGTCGGACAACGCTTTGGCGTAGCGATCGGTGAGCTGATTGCGTTCGGCCATCAGGTTGTTAAGTCGTTCGTCGGCTGTCGCGATCTGCGACATTAACGACTGGCGTTCCTGGTCTGCACCGGCCATCATCTGATTGGCTTCGTCGTATGCCGCCAGCAATCGCTGGTTTTCCGCGTACAGTTCGCGAGCCTGCATTTGAGCATTGACCAGATCGCCGTCGCCATAGCCTGTGAGGCAGCAACAGCCGCTGAACATTGGCAATGCAGCGAGCATCAATAGCACGAACGAACGAACAGCAATCCTGCTCATGGTTATCATCCCTGACAAACTTGCCTGTTGAATTTAAGGAGTTGTGACAGCCAGTTTTCAGTCAATCCTGACAGATGGCCACTTCGCAACGCTGTTCAGCAGGACAGCACTCTTGTCTTTCATCGGATACAGGAACTCACGTCGCCGGACGGTGGCGCGAAACTGTCTTGCAGCAGAAATCACGTCTCATGACAGTCAGCTGTCCGGACAGATTACCACTGACGGAAACGCAGAGTGAAGGGAGGCTTTGAGTCTTTTTGCGCCGAATCGCGATGAAGTTCGCCCGGTCACATTTTGTTTCAGCTGTTTCGTGCAGTTCCTGCCGAACGTGAATCCGGTTCGGGCATTCTGTGCGGCACGAACGTTGCCATCATTCGGCAGTTTTCGCCGGTGACAGGAACTCCGTCGTAAAACATTCCTCCGGCTTCACGCTGCCCGGTCCAATGTCTTTGACTTCTTCGATCTGGCTCACCAGAGTCTGCCAGCGTACCAGAGTCATATTGCAGAGCGGTTCGTTTTCGCGGACTTTACAGAGCGGTGCCATTGCCGACGCTCCGTATTCCAGGGCTGCGAGGCTCATGTCCTTGTTCATGCCATGAATTGCAGTGTTCGTAGCACCGGGATCGGCGAGGTATTTATCCCAGCCTGCGACGCTTGCGGAAACGATGCGACGCACGAGTTCCGGCTGTTCGCGAATCGTTTTTTCAGTCGTGACGAGCACACTCGCGTAGGGATTGAAACCGATGTCAGACACCATCATCGCCTGCGGGTCACTGCCCTGTTCCTTCGCCGTGAATGGCTCGCTGAAGACAAAAGCCTGCTGGGCAAATTCTTTTTTCAGCAGGAACTCCCCCACACTGCCGCCGAAAGGAATCAACCGCACATTCTTTAATGGCAGCTTTTTCTTCATCCACAACGCAAAGGGTCGGGCCTCGCTGATCGCCAGTTCGATGTTGGCGAGATCCTCCAGCGTTTTGAATCCCGAAGCCTGATGCACCATGATACACCGAGGCGAATCCTGCAGCGGTGCCAGCACAGCGACGATCGGATATCCGGCAGCTCGAGCCTTCACGACGTTGTCAGCATCCGAGACGGCAAAGAGGATTCGTTCAGCGACCAGCTCGTTGATCACCAGTTGCGGCGCACCGGGTCCACCGGGAACCAGTTCCACCTCCAGATTCACGGCTTTGTAAAGCCCCAGCGTCTCCGCCGCGATGTAGCCGCCATGTTCCACTTCCGGATACCAGTTCAGTGCCAGCTTGACGCTGACCATGCCGTCCGACGCCGGCTGCACTGCCTCCTCCGCGCAACCGCAGCAAACCAGAGCGAAGAGAATCGGGGCGAAGAAAATCGGGGCGGGAAGGCGATGCGAAATGGTCATGCGGAATCCAAAGGCACAGTTGCGTCGTGTGAGACGCCGGATTGTGAGCTGTCGGCGATTCAGGTGCAAGGACCTTTCAATGTGGCCGTCATCGCTCCGCGTGACGAGCCTTGCGGGATGGCACTCGGCGGAATGGCCACTTGTTGCAACGCCGGGTTTCCGGGCCCGACGTTGTCCGGGTATGCCTGACGAGCCGTGAGACTCCATTATGCCGCTTGGCCTCGCCGGCCGTTACTTGACATTACTCAACAGCAACTGCAGTGGGTCGGCACTCCAGTCGGCAAACAGATCATCCAGGTCAGTTCCCCCGGCGATATCGCCGGACAGGTTCTGATCCACCTGGTCGAGAATTTCGCCGAGGCGTTTCGTGGTTGGCTTCTTCGATAAACCGAGCTCAGATTGATTTCCGCCATGATCAACGGAATTCCCCGACTGAGTATTTTCGCCGCCAAGCGCATTGTCCGGAACCGAGAGCCCAGATGGCTCTTGTTTCAGTAGCGACCGGGAGACGCTCGCGACCACTCGTGGCACGAACGCCGACGACCCTGAACCGGGGCCTGCAAAGGTGCTGGTCCCCGTCGGCAGTACGCTGGCCTGAGGCGGTGGATCGGCAATTCCCTGAGGATTGGTATTCCCGGCGGCCAAAGCGAAACTGGCGCTGGCAGAACTGCTGCTGCCATTCGCCTGGTTCACCGCGTTTGAGTATTCGTAGACTCGATCGGTGACGCTGTCGACGATCCAGAGTTGCGAAGGACTTGCGGGGTTCAACGTAATGCCAGTCGGGCTGGTAACACCGGGGGTGGAAATCGTCCAGCTGGCGACCAAAGTACCGGTGAGCGTGTACTTGAAGACTTTGTCCGTCGTGCTGTCGTTGATGACCCACAAATACGTGCCATCGGTCACGATGTCTTTGGGACTCGTGTTGCTGGCGTTCAGACTGAAGCTGCTGGCAGCGTTCTGGGTGCCCGATGTTCGACTGGCTGCGGCGGTGTACCTGAAGACTTTGTCGCTCTTGTTATCCACGATCCAGACGTCTGTGCCGTTGGTGGTGATCCCTTCGACCTGGGCCGTCGATTGCAGAGTGCCGGCGGTCCATGATCCCAGGCTTCCGCCGCTGGTGTTGTAGACGTAAACCTTCCTGTTCACATCGACGACCCACACCTTGTCACCCGCCAGATTACTCGCGGCACCGCGTGGGGCAGTGTTGCCAGTGCCGAGCGCGTAATTCTCGATGCTGTTACCGGGGTCCGCATACTCGTAGGTTCTGTCGGCCGTGGCATCGTTGACGACGTAGAATTTGGTCGAGTCGTCGTCACGGATCGTGGCGATGCCCTGGCTATCGGCAATCAACGCGTTGGAGGGACTGCTGAGATTGACGAAGAATGTCTCCGGACCTTCCTGCAGTACGTCGCCGTTGACAAGTACGGTCACAGTCTGGCTGGTTTCGCCGGGAGCGAAGGTCAGCGTACCAAAGACAGACACATAATCGCTGCCAGCCGTGGCCGTACCATTGGTCGTCGAATAGCTGACCGTCACGGTCTGCAAACTGCCGTCCAACAGACTCACGGTGAACTGAGCGCTCGTCGTGCCGGCATTCCCTTCGACGATCGAAACGTCGCTGATCGCCAGCGA
>JAYUVA010000822.1:0-4479 GCA_043754375.1 Candidatus Kuenenia sp.
CCAAATCCCAACTACTGCTGATGCTGCGTGAATGGTACATGCATCCAAACGGGCAGATGCCGGCGTATGAGTTTGAATTTTCTGATGTCAATCCGCCGGTTCATGCTTGGGCGTGTTGGCGTGTTTACAAAATGACAGGCAATCGAGGCGAGCGTGACCGAGGCTTTCTGGTGCGAGCGTTTCAGAAGTTGTTGATCAATTTTACATGGTGGGTCAATCGCAAAGATGTGAATGGCCGGCACTTGTTTTCCGGTGGGTTTCTGGGACTGGACAATATCGGTGTCTTTGATCGGTCGAAGCCTCTGCCGACAGGTGGTTATCTGGAGCAGGCCGATGGCACAGCATGGATGGCCTTCTATTGCGCGACAATGCTGTCAATTTCTCTGGAACTCGCTCGTGATGAATCGGCGTATGAGGATATTGCTTCCAAGTTCTTTGAACACTTTGTCGCGATCACTGATGCCATGAACTGCCTTGGCGGTACCGGACTCTGGGACGATCAGGATGGATTCTACTATGACCAGTTAAAAGTCGGCGGCGATTCGCATCGGCTGAGAATCCGTTCGATCGTCGGCATTATTCCACTGTTTGCTGTGGAAGTGCTCGAAGAAGAACAGCTTCAGCAATTACCAGGCTTTCGCAAAAGGATGGAATGGTTCCTCACGCATCGGCAGGATTTGTCCGGGCAGATCTCATATCTGGAACGTGAGCCACACGACGGCTTAAATCACAACCATCGGCTGCTCGCGATTCCTTCCCGAGAACGACTGAAGCACGTCTTGAAGTACGTGCTGAATGAATCCGAGTTCCTGTCCTCTCACGGTGTGCGCGCGTTGTCAAAAATTCATGAATCGAATCCCTACTCATTCTGGGTTGGGGGCGAGGAGCACCGCGTGGAATACGTGCCTGGTGAGTCCACAAGTGGATTGTTCGGGGGAAACTCGAACTGGCGCGGACCAATCTGGTTTCCCGTCAATTATCTGCTCATAGAAGCTCTCGAACGGTATCACCATTTTTATGGCGTTTCGTTGGAAGTCGAATGTCCGGTCGGGTCCGGACAGATGATGAATCTGCAGCAGGTCGCGGATGAACTGAGCCGACGCCTGGCATCGTTGTTCCTGCCGGACGCTTCCGGTCGCCGTCCGTGTCATGGAGATGAAACCAGATTTGCTGAAGATCCCCACTGGCGCGACCTTGCTCTGTTTCATGAATATTTTCATGGAGACACGGGACGCGGCGTGGGTGCCAGTCACCAGACTGGATGGACCGCGCTGGTGGCTCGACTGCTGGGCAAATCGGCCGCCAGTCGGGAATGGCACAAGCGGGCTGTTGATTGAATTGCTTAACCCTAAGGCCGCAGGCGACGGCTTCCGGTGACGCCGTCGCCTGCGGCTCAGGGTTAAACAAAGCATTACGATGGCATCGACTGGAATGGCTACAGCTATGCGTGGAGCGCAGATCAACGCGATGCAGAACTCGTTCCCGCAGCAGGTCGCGAACTCGAATTGGCGGACGACGGCAACTTCCGCACAGCAGTAACTCCGGCGTGGAGGATTCATTCACGCTCCGAATGCCAGCGCTGCCACAATCACTGGATCGGTGGACCGCTCGCATTTCTGCCGCCGCAATTGAATCGGGTTGTCGCGACATGGATCGCCCAGACAAAGGATGGCAAAGTGCATTCCGGACTACTCATCAACCGCGATGAACAAAAAATCGTGATTCGAAATGCCAAAGCCGAAGACACGATCCTGAACGCGAACGACATTGAAGAGCTTCAGCCTCAGGCCATCTCACTGATGCCGGAGAAGCAGCTCAACGACCTGAGTGATGCCGACATCGCCGACCTGCTGGAATTTCTGAGTCAGCAGAAATCGCTGCCGACACAGTCGTCCTTCACCACTTATCCACCGGGCCGCCGGGGACGGGGATCTCAACGTCGGTGAGGACGCCGGTGCGGTTGCCGTCGATCGGGCCGGACTGCTGAATCTCGGCGATCGCGGCATTCATTTCTTCTTTGGTGCTGACCTTCTGGAAATCTCCTCGCAGGCGTTTCAGAATGCGCATGCCTTTCAGATACCAGTGAGCCATCTTGCGAAACCGGATGATCGCGCGCGCGCTGCCGTGGCGTTCTTCCAGACAGTTGAATTGCTGCAGCATGAGCTGCAAACGTTCGTCAAAGGTTCCTGCCGGAGCGTAACTGCCGGTCTGTTCCCATTCGACCAGTTGCCGGAAAATCCACGGATTCGCCAGTGCGGCACGGCCGATGGAAATTCCGTGGCAACCGGTTTCCTTCAACATTCGGGCCGCATCGGCCACGTTGCGAATATCACCGTTGCCGATGATCGGGATGTTTTCGACCGCTTCGACGACGGCACGAATCCCGGGCAATGAAACCGTACCGCCGAAACCCTGCTCCCGTGTGCGACCATGAATCGCGACGGCCGCTACGCCCACTTGCTCAAATTGGCGAGCAAAGAAGGGTGCTGAGAGGCTGCTGCTGTCCCAGCCGAGTCGCATCTTGACGCTGACCGGAATCGAAACCGCTTCGACAACAGTCTGCACCAGCCTGAGTGTTCCGTCGATGTTGCACATCATTCCGGCGCCGGCACCCGCTCCGGCGATGCGATTGACCGGGCAGCCCATATTGATATCGATTGTATCGACGCCCAGCTCAACCAGCAGTCGCGCGGCATCGGCCATGATTTCCGGTTCGCTGCCGAAAATCTGAACGGCAAACGGACGATCTTCCGGATGCGTTTCCACCATCTCCATGGTGCGTTCGCTGCGACTGACGAGTGCTCTTGAATTCACAAGGTCGGTGGTCGCCAGGCCGACGCCACCAATCCGTCGCACGATTCTGCGAAACGGCAACGTCGTGAATCCCGCCAGCGGAGACAGCAGATACCGGCTGGCAAGCGGCAATTGTCCATACTTCAGCGCATCACGAAACGGTACACGTTCCACATCTGTGCGAGCGAAGGAACTGGCGGGAGTATTGCGAAAAACGTCTGGAATGGCGCTGCGGATGAGGGTGGTCCTTTATGTACCTAACTTATGTACCTACTTATGTACCTACTTATGTACCTTGGACATTCATGTCCGAGACGTTCACCAAACGACTTTCCACTGCCAAACATCGTCCCTCCAAGGATCTTAACCTCAGTCGCCATGCTTGGCCATACGACGGACATGAATGTCCATCCTACTTATGTACCTTGGACATTCATGTCCGAGACGTTCACCAAACAACTTTCCACTGCCAAACATCGTCCCTCCAAGGATCTTAACCTCAGTCACCATGCTGGGCCATGCGACGGACATGAATGTCCATCCTACATGAAGTCGCGACGGTGGCAAATCTGCAATTTCTGCTGCTGCAAAAGGTTCACCGGCAGAGACAAATTGTCGATTCAAGGAAAACCGGGTGGCGTTGGTCGCGAATGGGGAAAGTCGGGAGAAAGTGATTGCTCGTATTTGGCTTTTCGGATACGAATGCGCTTGGCGGACTTTGGAAAAGGCATTGAAAAGGGGTCAGGAACCAATAGCCAAATGGCCCGAAGAGTGCTTCGCACTATTGGTTCCTGACCCTTTTTCCAAAATCACAGGACGCGTGTTTTCGCGTTGAATTATGGCAGCTCCGGAAAACCGGAGCGTCGTGCTCCGATGATCATGCAGGCGCAAACTGTACCGCGGGGAAAAATCCTGCGGCGCAATCTGAAGGCGATGAACGCAGATGGATTTTCCTTCAGCGTCATGGTCGGCATCGCAGAAACCTATCTGCCCGCCTTCGTCCTTGCCCGCGGTCTGGGTGAAGTCAACGCCGCGTTGATCGCTACCGTTCCAGTGTTGTTGGGCAGTGTGCTGCAACTGCTGGCTCCGATGGCGTTGCAGCGTCTGAAGTCCTATCGTCGCTTCGTCGTGATGACCGCTTCCATCCAGGCCAGCAGTATGTTGGTTCTGATGACGATGGCCCTGATGCCGCACGTTCCGGCATGGGCCGTATTTATTCCGGCCACGCTGTATTGGGCGGCCGGGCTTTCCACGGGACCGGCCTGGAACACATGGGTCGAGTATCTCGTCCCGCAGAAAATCCGCAGCGGCTTCTTCGCGGGTCGAAGCCGCATGTGCCATATTGGTGTCCTGCTGGGATTGATCGCGGGAGGACTGTTTTTGAGATGGTCCGTCGCGCATGACATGACCGTTGCCGTGTTCGCCGTGCTGTTTGGCATCGGTGCAATTGGTCGGTTTGTGTCCGCAGGTATGCTGGCCCGCCAGACCGAACAGCCGAACTGGCACGGAGCGGGACATGATCGCGACGATGATCGAATACATGGTGATCGCAGGAAGAATTCATACGCCACGGGCGAGTTTGGCAAGCAGGACACTGACCCCTCGGAATTTCCGAAAATTGTGTCGGCGAAGGAACGTTTCTCTGCGGTCGTGCAGGCTCTGAAACACCCTGGATCGGCTGGTCGC
>JAYUVA010000823.1:0-3764 GCA_043754375.1 Candidatus Kuenenia sp.
GAATTTCACATCGCTTCTGAAGTCCATCATTCGCAGTCGCGGCTCGAAACTGAGCCGCATTGTCTACGTCAGCGACGCGGGGAAAATCGAAACTGCATATTGGAAGAATGTCCTCCGGCATCTGCATGTGGATGGTCAACGAATCAAGATTGAACGCATCGTCGATTACTACCACGCCAGCCTGCGACTTACTACGATCGCCGATGCACTGCTGCTGACATCCGCGCAGCGAACACAGTGGTTGAAACGCGTTCGCAAGCTCCTGCTGGAACCGGGCGGCTGGGGTCGCGTGATGCGTTCCATCGCCGGCATGGAACAACAGCACGGCATCGATCCTGCGGAGAAAGAAGAATTCGAGAAGGCGAGACGTTACCTGCATCGCTACCGGAAATTCATGAACTATTACGAGTACCGCAGTCACGGCAGCCCGATCGGCAGCGGCATCGTGGAGTCCGCCTGCAAGCAGATTGTGACCGAACGTCTGAAGCTGTCCGGCATGCGCTGGAAACACGCCGGAGCCCGGCAGATCATGACTCTGCGGTCGATTCTCCTGAGCCAAACCTGGAATGCCACGTTGAAGAACGCATTAATAGCACTGCCAGCCGTCAACGTCCTAAGCTCTCGACAAGCCCCGTAATTTTACTGCTTTCAGTGCTCGCTCGGCAGATCGCACCCGTGACATCCTCTCCATGGGCCAGAATGAATTGGTCGCTTCTGAGCCGTTCTGTGAGGAGCGCCCGCGTTGCCCCTGTGCCGCGAGCATCTGGTTCGGACATGCGCCCTCGTGGAATTGCCGTGTCGTCACGTCCAGTGGGAAGTTGTGCCGTTCCTGCCGTAAAAGCGGACGGGCATCAGTAGAGGGGTGATGAGAGGTCACGGCGGCCCGGAACGTCCGCACTGATGAGCCAGAGGATGAATCAGACCCAGACCGCCATAACACGTGGCCTTTGACCAGTCGGCACTTTCAAACCGAACCGATCGCGCGGTAGACACCGGTGCCGAATTATCCAGAACTTTATGTTCGTTCCGCTTCGCGATCCGTCACTTGCTTTCCGCCAGCTTCTGTCGTGTAATCCTTAGCCGTCGCGGACGTTCCTACTGCTGCCGCAATTGAGTCCGTTTTCTGCTCACTTGAAACGCCTTTTCTGACGTCCGGTGTTGTCGTTTGTGATGACTCAACAACCACGGATTTCAAAGGGAGTTTCGTTTTTCTCCTCACTTGATGCTGAGGCGGTCGCTTGGTTCAAGTATAGGACGGCACACCGCGGCTACAACTGAATTACGCCTCGCATGCCGATGAGCACGGACGAATCCAGGGTTTCACGGGCCGGCGTTATGAATTGTGCATCAGCGGTCAGATGAAACCACTGGGTTACAGCGATGTTATAAAACACTTCCGTACCGTGTCCGTCGCCGATGCCTCCCAGAACAGCCGCCAGCAGAGGTTCAATTTTTGAACTAGTTCCTGAGTAGTAATAGCCGGCACCGAACGTATCCTGCCTGCGGCCCGGAATGAAACTGTTACCGCCAACACCGCCGCTCAGAAACCAGCCGATCGGATTCGTGGCCTCGTCCGCCACACCGGCTCGTCCGAACAATCCCCATCCTCGCTTCGGATCGTTCTGATCGACGACCACAAACTGGTCAAAGTTGTAATACAGCGACCAGGAATCTTCCTGACGTCCTATCGGAATACTCGGAAGAATAATGCGAGGATCCTGGTCGAGACTTACATAGTTCCGATTGCTCCAGGTTCCGCCAACGAGCTGATGTCCTGGCAATCCAAAGAACTCCGTCGGCAGACGCAGCTCGGGAGCGATCGTGACGCCATCATCGAACAGATCACTGATTCCGGTTGTTCTGATCGATTCGGTTGAGTCCAGCACCGAGAACGTGAAGATCGGTTCAAGATCCTGCAACACCACGAATCCTGCACCAAGGGTCGAATAGGGAATTGTTCGCAGGCCGAGTGGCGTACCAACAAATGCCAGATTTGAAAACTGGCGTACGCCCCGGCCACTGGCGAACGCATTCTGATCGCCGTCCAGGGTATCCAGTTTCCCGGCGAACACGCCGAAGGTCTCAGAGAACATTTGTGTGAACAGCAAATTTGTGAGATAGATTTCTTCGCTTTCGGGGTCTGGCAGATCCGCAGCAACGTTGGACGGGAATAAGGCGCCAGTCGTTCCGGACATCGATTGCCCAAAGCGATGCTCGGCCCGCAACTTGATAAACATGCCTTTCATGCCCAGCAGCTTGTCTCCCTCGATGTTCGCCACATAGTCGCCGTGGCCCGAGTACCGGGCGCTCTGATCGGTGCCGCCTTCGACAACTCCCATGTAAAACTGCGTGACGCTGGCAGCGACCGCAATCCCGGAATCCGCCAGAGAGCTGCGAGCTCCAAACCAGTCACCGGTCAGTGGGGCCGAAGTCAGCGGCGTAATGCACCCGAACAATGACTCACCGCAGGAATCTGTTAAGAACTCCGGCTCAGCGCCACATCCCGCCAGCGCGTCGGAAGCGCAGGAATCCTGCTGAGCGCCGCACTGCGGGGTCAACGAGTCAGCGCGGGACACGTTGTCGAAACCTGTCCCGAGCACAAGGGCCAGCAGTGCTGACGCTGTCCGGAACAATGCGGCCCGGAATGATAGAGTGAGACGCATGTTTGAGGCTTCCTTGCTCCACCGCCTGCAGATTGTCAATTGTCGAATTTTATCGACATTTGAAGCATTCAGAATCGCGACGGACCCGCGCGGCGACATCGATTCCGTCGGCTCTACTTTCTGAACTGACGATTAGGACGTTCAGACGATCTGCTTTTTCGCGAGCAACCAGGCACTCAAATCCACAGCGGCAATCCATGCCTGTTCCCGGCCAGCAGATCACCGCCGACGCATCACAGCTCGATCGCCCCGTCCGCAGAATCCGGAGATTCGTTTCAGTCGGTGGGATCCGTCCGTCGATTCCGCAGCAAAGACCTCGCTCCGATGAAACGAGACGGCAACAGACTAGTGCTTTGTCACAGCTTAATTTTGGGATAGACGGATTTGCGTTTACAGCGGGCATCGTCGATTCTCATCTGCCAGTCGACGCCGCGTTGAGTGGTGTTGACATCGTTTGACCACTCTTTGATTTGTTCTTGAAGTGTCTTCAAATCGCCGATCCGGCGACCGCCTGTGCATTGACGTGTCATTGAACTGAGTTCGTTCTCCGCGATATTCAGCCAACTCCCGTGCTTGGGTGTATGGCAGAATTCAATGCGGCGGACCAGCTGCCGTGCTCGCGCGGGTTTGAATGCTTCATAGAACGCGCCTTTGGTGTGTGTGTTCAAGTTGTCACAAACCAGTACCACTTTGTCACATCTTTTGTAGCGACCGTCGAGCAATCGTCCCATTTCAAGTGCCCAATCAATTTTCGTTTTGAACTCGCGAGCTGTTGCCTCGCGCCATCCCGAAAGTGGTTCTGTGAACATGAAAATATTCGCTGTGCCCGCACGCTCGTATTCGTAATCGACACGCCGGGGATGCTTCATGGTGGCCTCGACGGGTGTTCGGGTCTCCTTGATCAATTGGACGGGTTGCTCGTCCATGCAAACCACCGGACGGGAGCGATCATACGGTTTTGCATAGGTTTCGAGCACTTCTTCCATGTTTGCCGCAAACTCGGCATCGGCTTCTGGTGGAATCACCCAGTATTCGATCTTCCTGTTGGTCATGCCGCTTTTTTTAAGATCCGCCGCACGGTTTCGTAGCTCACCGTCTCAA
>JAYUVA010000824.1:0-2746 GCA_043754375.1 Candidatus Kuenenia sp.
GGCAGCCAGGCCCGGCAGGGCAACGTCATGCGTCCCTGAACCAGCACCCCGGCCGCAAGTTGCGCCAGGTCACTGGCGTCAGGAATACGCTCGACCTGCACCCAATACTCTCGCCCGTGGGCATGACGCGGTTCCAAGAGCCTGGCGTTCCAAGCCGGTTCATCGCTCAGAAGCAACAGACCTTCGGAGTCCGCATCGAGGCGCCCGATGGGGTACACATTCTTCGGAAATCCAAACTCCGCGAGCGGACGATTTGGCGAGCCGTCCGGTGTGAACTGCGAAAGTACTCCGTAAGGTTTGTGAAATGCTATCAACATACGCGGTCTGGCAATGTAGGCGTTTCGCTCCGTCGAGAAGAGCCTTCAACGGAGCAACGTGAACTGCCAGCTCGCGTGCGACGGCATCTACGGCGACGGCAACAGGAAACAAGCATCTTTCAGGTTCGCAAAGTGTATTCAAAAAGGCTCATCACGCGGAGTTTGATGGCTACAGCTGGCGAGAGGTGTGGAGTTAGCCCAACGGTACATTCCGATTCTCGCGATTTCGTACCAACACTTGCCATGGACTCGTTCAAATGCATCCCACAACACCATTGATCGTCAGTGATTTTTGAAAACTGGCAGAAATGGAGTTAGCCAAATCCATTGGAACGAACAGAGTGGGATCATCCTGATGCCGTTCTGTCAGCAGATCAGCAAGACGTTTGCCAATTCGATCGTTAGTGTGGTTGGCGGTCTCAACGAGAAATCGTTTGACGTATCGCAGGTCATTCAGGTTGGGGCTCAGTGTCTCCCCCGAGACAACGCGGGCTTTTACCATCAACGTCAGACGTCTCGCGTCGGAATCCGTCAAGTAACCTGTGTTGTGGGTAATATTGTGACGCACCTGCCACAGGATTTCGAGTGTCTTCGCGCGGGCGTGTTCACCGGTCGGTGCCTCTTTCTCTGTCGGGAACAGGTATTCCCACGGTTTGTCGAAATGTGGTTTAAGAATCTGACGAAATCTCTCGTTGATTGTTTGATTGCTCAGCCAGGTATCTGATTCGCACATTGCTCGGCCAACAGAGCCTGCATTGAATTGACTGGCAAGACTGTCACCTTTTGCTGAAAATAATTTGAACCGATCATCGATTGTGAACGGAGCGACCGCATCGACGCAGACAACCGCAACTTCCTTGATGAACCGTTCGAACGCTTCCACAAGACTGACGAGCACCATCCGATGCATATGAGTCATGTGTCCTTCATATACTGCACCGTAAACTGACTGCCTGGAAATATGATCATCGACGTATTTGATCAGATTGAAGCCTGCGTTTGCACGTCCTTCGAAATTGTGAATCGGCGCATCAACGCCTGGCCTAGCCGTAACCGTGTGCTTCAAAAGGTCGCGAACCTTCTGATTCAGATCGATGGGGGGACGTCCTGCCATGATAAGCGATCCTGTCAGGCCTTCACTTTCGCCGCGTCCGGATCTTCAGACAACAGCCATTGGATGTCGTCTCCCTCCCAACAGAGGAGATAAGTTCTTGCGTGAGAATTGTTCTGGGTATCCGCCAGATCATTGAGCTGTTCTACTGGTACTGCTTCACCGTGCGCTTTGGAACCCTCGCGCGAGTCAAACATCCGAAGCGGTTTTCCGATGCGGCGCAATTCAGCAGATAACTCTTCACTCGGACAAGAAAAGTCGATATGCGAGGTGAGGAGAGGATCTCCATCGACGTTCCACCACAGTTCAGGTTGATCGTCCAACCATTGCGCCAGCGCTTCAGCATCGATCGTGTAATACGGTAGTTCGAGTATTTCAGACATGATCATTAATCCGGTGTTGAAAGCAATGAATTCCCGGTGGCATGAGGATTGAGACTGGCCAAACTGTCGATTCTATCCGCACCTGAGTCGGTCCGACAGATTTTCCTCGCGTACGCATCCGTATATTGCTGTAATTGGGCAACAGGTGTCTGCCCGTGCAGTTTCAGATATCCAGCTGCTTCACATCCAGGGCGTGCTTTTCGATGAATTCGCGGCGGGGTTCGACGGCGTCGCCCATGAGGACGCGGAACATTTCGGCGGCGGCGCGCCAGAATCACTCGTCATCAATGTCATCCAGATTCGGCATCGACGCTTGAATTCGCCGCAGCAATTCCAACGTGCCGTGCTGGCCAGCCCAACCCAGGATGTAATCCCAGTCGAGTTGACCGCCGGACACGGCGAGCACGCCTCTTACGTCTTCGATGTCTTTGCCGCGTTGCCAGCGAAGTTTCTGGATCACCACGTCCTCGGCAGTTGGAATCCACACCTGGCGTTGAAGCTCGGTGATGAACTGGCGGCGGCGGCGCTGAAACTGCTCCGCGTGATGCGGATCATCACTCGTCATCACCAACAACGCCCGCTTTGCGATAGAGATCTGCGTCATCCAAACGGCGGGCAATGGCCAAACGCCGCCGGACTTCTTGTTCGACTTGCTCCGGGCTGAACTCTGGATGCGATGCGGAAATGCCGTCTCGCATCAGACTCATACAACGATCAAACAGATGCAGACCTTCCATCATGCGTTCGTCGATCGTCATGCGGCGCGCACGCTTCACCTTCGAGAGGAAGATCTCGTCCTGCAGGGCCAGGATTTCGGAATCGACTTGGCTCATGGGAAACGCCCTCTGTCGAAACTGTTTGGCATCCTTAGGCGTCTAACAAAATGCGAGTCGCAGGAGCGACTCGCCTACGTAGCTCAGTCGCTCCCGCGACTG
>JAYUVA010000825.1:0-4543 GCA_043754375.1 Candidatus Kuenenia sp.
TCAAGAGAGTCGCCTGCATCATGGATCCGGAATTTCGAGCTGAGTGTAAGGAATTACTGAAGCGTATCGTTCATCTTCGAGACTGTCTTTGACTTGCCAGCCAAGACAGCTCGCATCGCAGAAATCAACGACAAAATGGCTGGGACCGATTTCTGGAATAACCAGGAACGCGCGCGGCAGCAAACCGACGAACTCAGAAAACTCAAGACCACCGTTGGCCCTCTGCAGAAACTGGTGAACGGCAGTGAAGACCTGCAAGTGCTGATGGAATTCGCTGAAGACGACGAATCAGGCGAAAGCGAAGCGGAATTACGGGCCACGGTCGAACGGCTGACCGGTGAAATCGAACGCGTTGAACTTCAGGTCACGATGTCCAACCCCGCCGACTCCTGTGCGGCGTATCTGACCGTTCAGGCGGGAGAAGGTGGAACAGATTCGGCCGACTGGGCTCAAATGCTGCTGCGAATGTACATCCGATGGGGCGAACGCAGGGGATTCAAGGTCGAGGAAATCGACATTTCTCCTGCGGAAGAGGCTGGCATTCGCAACGCCACGATTCTCATCACAGGCGAATTTGTCTATGGATATCTGCGCGGCGAAATGGGAAATCATCGACTCATTCGCATCAGCCCGTTTGATTCCGCCGGTCGACGGCACACGGCATTTGCGGCAGTGGATGTCGTACCTGACATCGACGACGAAATAGAAATCGACATCAAGTGGGATAAGGATATCAAGGAAGACACGTACCGGTCGAGCGGCGCGGGCGGGCAACACATCAATAAAACAGATTCTGCGGTGCGATTGACGCACCTGCCGACGGGCGTGGTCGCGGCGTGTCAAAACGAACGGAGCCAGCACAAGAACCGCGCGACGGCTCGTAAGATGCTCACAGCCAAACTTTACCAGATCGAAATCGATAAACGTGACGCCGAAATATCCGCGCGGCATGGCGAAAAAACAAAAATCGGTTTCGGTGGCCAGACGGTGCGCAACTATGTGCTGCATCCGGATCAGTTCGTCAAGGACGCACGCACAGGGACCAAGGTCGGCAATCCTCAACCAGTGCTCGACGGCGATCTGGATCTGTTTCTCGAATCGTACCTGCGCTGGACACTGGCCGGGTTATCGACTTCGGAAGATCGTGTGTAGACAGCAACTGGCGAGCGGCAGGGCGTCAGCCCTCCGTGTGCCTGGTGGAATTGATCCGTGTGTTTTTGTCGGGATGAGATCGACCGGACATCCATAAAAAAAATCCGGAATAATCGTGTCTGCGATCAGCAGACCTTCAGTGGTGAGCGAAACATAATCGGCTTGCTGCGTCAGAAAACCGTCGTCCAGGTGCTGTTGAAGTGCAGCGCCGGCGAGGGATTCTCCACTGCTGCGTCGTTCTGCTGCCAGGCTTTCAGCCAGCGGACGACACTGCGGGCGGTAGCTGCCCATTTTGCGTGAGGCTGTCTTTTACGGGGTTTGCGATACCGTAGGAGAGCAGGAAATTGGGTTCACGCATTTGTCAAGGTGTCTGGTACGAATGGCACTGTCGGGCAATTTCTCGCTGCGGTTCACCGACATCACCGTGCCGGTAGCCGGGATTCCGATTACGGTGACTCGGACTTATGACACACTGCGTGCCCACGAACAGGGCAAGCAACGGAAGCAACGGCGGAAGCAACGGGGCCATCCAAAATGGATTGACAGGACAGCGGTCCGCAGGTAGTCTATGGCGTCGAGTGTCGGAAGTTTGCATTCATGCGAAGGAGAACGGTGATGGCACGGGTGAATCGGCGGGAAGTTCTGGCGGAAGATGAGATTCAGGTGGTGCATTGTGTGAATCGCTGCGTCAGACGCGGGTTTTTGTGTGGCACGGATGAGCTGACCGGGAAGGATTACGAGCATCGGCGGCAATGGATTCGCAATCGACTGGAATTTCTCGCCGGAGTGTTTGCGATGGATGTCCTGGGTTTTTCGGTGATGTCAAATCACCTGCATGCGATCCTCAGAAATCGCCCGGATGTGGTGAAAACATGGTCTGACGCAGAGGTCGCTCGGCGGTGGTGGAATCTGTTTCCGTCTCGCCGCAACAAAGATGGCTCTCCGGCTGAACCTGCGGAAACGGATCTGAATTCCCTGATGGCGGATGCCAAAGTACTCGCGGAACTGCGGGCTCGACTGTCAAGCGTGTCGTGGTTTATGCGATGCTCGTCGGAAGTCATCGCGCGGCTGGCGAATGCTGAGGAAGAATGCACGGGCCGGTTCTGGGAAGGTCGTTTCAAGGCAACTGTGCTCACGGATGAAGCGGCCATTGCGGCGTGCATGGTGTATGTGGATCTGAATCCCGTGCGTGCCGGTCTGGCGACGACTCCGGAGCAAAGTGATTTCACGAGTGCTCGGGAACGCATTGCCGACCTGAAATCTGCCGATGCCGTTTCCACGGCCGATGCGAAAGATCAGCGGATTGAACATGGTGAAAGAGCGGGCTGGCTAGCTCCGATCGAGCTTGAGCCGAAGCGGACGAAGGTTCGTGAGAGAGCGCCGTCACGCCGAGCTTCCAATCGCGGTTGTGTGTTCATGTCGCTGCCCGAATACCTGCAGTTACTGGACTGGACCGGTCGGCAGGTGAAGCCGGGCAAACGTGGCTCTGTGCCAAAGGCTGCTCCGCCGATTCTGGATCGCCTGAATCTGTCTGCGGAAGTCTGGTTGCAGGTCGTCGAGCAATTCGGTCAACGCCGCTCGGCAAACCGCATTACTCCCGCGTCCCGTTTCAACGCCGCCGCAACGTCCACGGTTCCGCAAAGCCGTGTGTCGCGACACACCTGAGGCGGGCTGTATGAATGCCACTGAGCAAGTATGATGTGTTTGGTAATTGTTACAGCTTTGGATGGCCCCAATTGCTTCCTACCATCGAGTCTCGTCAGCATGCGAGTACGCCGAGGGTGGGAACAGCACGTTCGTCACCCCCGTTTTCAGCAGGTTGGATGCGCGCACTGGGGTAAGTGTTTGTTTACTTCCCGCGTCTCCTTCCTGTGATTGTTTCCTTCGAAGAATTTTAAACTCCTGCATTTACTTCTGCGTTTACTTCCCCCGCGCTGGCTGCTTGACTGTTGTCGGCTGAGTCGATTGCGATTTCGGAATTTTGGTCAGCCTTTCCGGTCGGTGCCAACCTCAATCCGTCAGCAACGCGAGGAACCGATACGGTTCGATTTCGCTGCTCGCGGCGTCACGGGAAACGCAGCCATTCCGCAATGAAATCGTTGCACTGAACTTTGATCGTGGGGACAATTTTTCGATCGCTGAAGAGCATCCTGGAGGCTTCTGCGACGTTTCTTCAGCAAGCCGGGCTGATGCCACAGAACGCTGGTCAGAGCGCGGGCCGGGGATGAGACACGATGGCTGAGTCGTATCAAGAGAGGTGTCTACGTCCCGCTTCCGCTCGAATCGATCAGCAACGATCGCGCCTTGGAGGATGCTTGGCTCATCATTCCCGAACTGTTCGGCCCAGCGTATATTGGCGGTTGGTCGGCAGCGGAGCACTGGGATCTGACTGAGCAGATTTTCCGGGACATCTGTGTCTTCACCGCGCGGCCCGTCGCCAATCGTCACCAGATCATTCACAACATCCCCTTCGTTGTGACACACATCGCGCCCGATCAGCAATTCGGCACAAAGACCGTATGAAAAAAAGGAGCAGAAACTATCGGTGTCTGACCCGACCCGACCAGGACGATCGTGGACATGCTTTCTAATCCGTGGACCGGCGGCGGCATTGAGCATGTGATTGACTGTTTCAAGCACTACATCAAAAGCCAACACCTCAATCCCCAGCAACTTGTTGAATACGCAGAGCGCCTCGGTAACGCGGCGGCGTTCAAGCGGTTGGGCTTTCTGGCAGAGCGGCTGCTGGGCGAGAACCATTCACTGGTGACTGCCTGCAAATCGCGATTGAGCAAAGGCAATGCACAGCTCGATCCGGCGATGAAGGGCGATAAGTTGATAACCCGCTGGCGGCTGTTTATCCCCTCGATGCTCTCCTTCGGAACGGAGCAAACGGCGTGATTCCAAAGCATGAAATTATTGAACTGGCAACGCAGGCAAGTCTGCAAACGCATGTTATCGAAAAGGATTACGTGCTCGGCTGGCTGCTGGCCGGCATCAATCAGCACACGGCGATTCACGACACGTGGGTTTTCAAAGGAGGGACCTGCCTCAAGAAATGCTATTTTGAAACGTACCGTTTCTCCGAAGACCTGGATTTCACGCTGTGCGATCCGTCCCACATTAATGCAAACTTCCTTCTCGCGACATTTACCGAGATCACCAGATGGACCGGCAGGGCGATGATGACAGCGGCGGAAATCATTTGTAGGGCATGCTTTCTAGTCCCCCACTCACCACTTCTCACCACTTCGGGGTAAAATGGCATTCAAAACCTGCAATCCGGTGGTAGAGATTGCAATGGTCAGAAATACCGAATACATTGGCGATTCGTTGGCAACTGTTGTTTTTCGCGGCTGTGGTGTAGTGGCAACACATCAGCTTCCCAAGG
>JAYUVA010000826.1:0-6935 GCA_043754375.1 Candidatus Kuenenia sp.
GACCGGTCGTGAAATGTGGACAGCGCAGGTCGGCCGAACCGACGAAGTCGCCATGCCGGCAACTTCAAATGCCAGCATCGTGATGATTGTTACCGGGCCGGCATTGCACGCACTGGATAAGTTTTCCGGCAAGGAACTGTTTTCTTATCGACTTCCCAGTCAGCCCTCCGCCGGGCCTGTAATCACGGAAGGCAGCTTCTTCATTCCGTTGTCAGACAGGTCTCTCTGTACATATGCGCTCAACACTCTGCAATATCTGGAACGCTATCACAAACTGCAACCAGGAATTCCCAAGGCGATTGCCTGGCGATTTGCGACGGGCGAAGTCATCCGGCGGCCGCCAGTGGCTGGATCCAGTCGCGTCGGATTTGTGACCGAACAGGGGAATATCTATGTCGTGGATATCAGTGGAGTTCAGGCTGGAAGAGCGAAGTTTCAGTTTCTGATGCAGAGCCCTGTGACAGCGCCACTTACGGTGGCAACTCGCGATCAGGAATACCTCCTGGCGGCTGCTGCCAATAACCGACTGTTTTGCATCGGCATGAACACGAACGGAAGAATGCAATGGACGTTTCCGTTGGGGCAACGAGTTTCCGAACCAATCACCGTCATAGGTCAGGATGTTTATATCGTCGGTGACGAAGGCGAACTCCTGGGCCTGGGACTGCAGTCAGGCTTGCCGCTGCAGACCGTCAATCAAGAGCCATTCGCACTAACCGACGTGAAAGTGCTTGTGAGCGTCACCGAAAGGGCAGTTTATGTCATTGATTCTGCTGGTCGACTGGTCACCGTGAATCGCAGGACTGGCCAGGTCGTCGCGAAAGAACAGTATCGTGACCTGACCCTGCCGATCCGAAATTCCGTCACCGATCGCGTGTACCTGAGCAGCAGATCCGGCCGCGTTGTCTGCATGAAGGAATCGGGGATCGACTTCCCGATCTACCATCAGAACCCCCAACGCAGCCCAATCATGCCTGAAGTCGCGAAGCCGGCCCCGGCGGAGCCGACTGCTGCTGTCGGTGGTGAGAACAAGTAGCGCGGGCGTGAACCATAATTCGCCTGTGTTGGTTTATGCCGCGTACGGTTGTGGATCGCACATTCGTTTCACCGCGTGGGCAACGCCCCGCGCTCGGGAAATCCATCCAGCGGGACGCTGCAAGCGCGGCCCGCTGGGCCTGCGGTTAAACGAGCCAATGCCATCCCCGTGCGATGGAGTCACTGCTCGTTTGTGCTTCCTGATGCCTTTGGCTGGTCCGATTCGTGTTCATCCGGGTCCATTCGTGGTAAAAACCGCCCGCCGCACAATTCCTGTCCGGAACGCGACGGATGTGAGGAACGACCGTCGTTCAATCGACGGATACTTGACCCTCTTCAGCATCGGTTTTTGATTTCGCAATGAGCAACTCTCATCCCCACCGCGCCCTTGTGAGCGTGAGTGATAAAGCAGGTCTGGCATCCTTTGTTCGTGGACTCACGGAACTGGGTTTTGAAATTCTCTCCACCGGAGGCACCCGCAAGTTTCTGGAACAGGCCGGAATTCCGGTGATCGACGTCACCAGCTACACGGGCTTTCCGGAGATCATGGAAGGTCGCGTCAAGACGTTGCATCCCAAAGTTCACGCCGCGATCCTGGGACGTCCGACAATGGCATCAGATGCGGCTGCCATTGAAGCCCACGGGATTGTTCCGTTTCAACTGGTAGTCGTGAATCTGTACCCGTTTCAGCAGACGGTCGCGAAGCCGGATGTGACGTTCGACGATGCGATTGAAAACATCGATATCGGCGGACCTTCGATGGTGCGTTCTGCGGCGAAGAATCACGCGCATGTGGCGATCGTTACGCAGCCATCACAATACAGCGATGTCTTAAATCGTCTGCAGCAGAATTCGCTCGATGAGGCCTTCCGCCGCAAGTTAGCTGCTGCAGCTTTTGAAATGACAGCGACATACGATCGAGCCATCAGCAATTATATGGCGCAGGTCACGTCACGAGACGCTGGCGAGGTCAGCAGCTTTGGGCCTCGCCTGTCGCTGTCATTTCGTCTGCAGCAGGAACTTCGTTACGGCGAAAATCCGCATCAGCGGTCGGCGTTTTATGTGGAAGATGCTCCTTCATCGACTTCCATTGCCAATGCCCGGCAGCTCAACGGAAAAGAATTGTCGTACAACAATCTGCTGGATCTGGACGCAGCGAAGGCGATTGTGTCTGAGTTCGCTCAACCGGCAGCCTGCGTGATCAAGCACAATAACCCGTGCGGTTGTGCTGTAGGCGAAACTCTGGCCAGCGCATTCGACAAGGCGTATGAAGGCGATCCAGTCAGTGCCTTCGGGTCAATTATCGGACTCAACAGGACCGTGGATGCCGCCACGGCATACGCCATGTGTATGCCAGGTCGATTTATTGAAGCGATTATTGCTCCTGCTTATGACGATGCCGCGATTCAGATTCTGACCACCAGGCCGAAGTGGAAGAACAATGTGCGCCTGATGCAGGTTGAGTTCTCGGATGCCGATCGAGGTGCCCCGGAATTCCGTCGCGTCAGTGGAGGTTTGCTGGTTCAGGATCGGGACGACCTGCCGCAGTCGGATGCCGCATGGAAAGTAGTGACGTCGCGACAACCGACGGCGCAGGAACTGGCCGATCTCCGATTTGCGTGGGCCGTGTGTCGTCATGTGAAGTCGAACGCGATCGTGTTCGCGAAGGATGGCATGTTACTGGGCACCGGGGCAGGGCAGATGAGTCGACTGGATTCGTCCATGATCGCCGCGTATAAAGCCGGCGACCGAAGTCAGGGAGGCGTTGTGGCTTCGGACGCATTCTTCCCCTTCCGCGATGGCATCGATGCGGCAGCGAAGGCCGGCATCAAAGCTGCGATTCAACCGGGCGGTTCCAAAAACGACGACGAAGTCATCGCCGCCTGCAACGCACATGGCATGGCGATGATTTTCACAGGCGTGCGGCACTTCCGGCATTGAGCTCATCAGGCCTGTTTCGCCTGTTTCGCAACGATTTCGCATGTTCACCGAACACTTTGCTCGCATGTTGCAAAAACCGTTTTGAGTCGAAGTGAAGTCGCTTTTTTCAACGGTCTGTGCAATCGCCGCATCCACCACGAGACAACACTCCGATTCAGAATCATCCCATTCTGCGACAACATCTGGCCGCGACCTCAAGATCAAGGGACTGATCTATTGGGATTCACTGAAAACTAAACACCGAAAACTTCACACTCGGCGCAGCCGCTCATGTAATCTCATCCTCCGCAAACACTAAACCCGAGCCATACGTCACCGCATCTCCGACAACAAACGGTCTGAAACAGACGGCAGAAGTTCACAAAACCAAATCCACCTGTCAACAAAGTGCTGTGTCCCGCTGTTTCCTGCGGTTGATTCCGCTGCTATAGTGTTTCACCGCGTTCCAAAATGCGACGGCGGATGGCAACACGGCGAGGAGCATTCATCTTCAGCAAAAATACGGTCGCACGACCGGTCGGTGTCTGACCGACAATTTCAGGACCGGAAAATGCGAAATGGTCCTGCCACTCGTGTTGTCTTGGGTGGAACAATTCGACTGTTTGATCGCGGACTTTCGTGGACAGGTTCGGCCCTTTGGCGAGATTGCATCTGTCGCAGGCGAGCGCGAGATTGCACAGTTCGTCGCTACCTCCATGTTGCCGGGCTACGATGTGCTCGACATGAAATGTCACTTCTCCAAGCTCTTCCGGCAATCGGCAATATTCGCAACGATTGGCGGCGCGCTGCCGAACGAGTCGGCGGGTTCCGCCGTCAACCACGATGCAGTACGCAACGGGCTTGGTCCTTGATCAGCATGACCAGGTCGTTTCCTTCGACGAAGTCATCGTACTCTGCTCGCTCCTCCGCAGTCAGCGTTCCCTCATTCGCCTTCTCACGCAGGTCGTCAAGCCGTTCGAGAGTGGATGGATCGTCCAGTCGCAGATCGACAATGCGTTGTGCGACTTCCAGCGTTAGGCAAGCCGTCACCGGTTCCAGCAGTCGCTCAATGGTGGGCAGTGTTGTTGACATTCATTCATGCGATCACGCGGTCGTCCCGTGAGCAAGATTGGGCTTCGAAAGTTTGAGGTGGTATTCGCCGACGTTCGGCAAAGGCCAATCGTCGGCGTAGGTCGAACCAAGTGAAAGCGTGTCAGCAAAGTGCTGTGGCCCCGTTGTCCTCGCACGTTCTCCTCGGCAGAAATCTCAGCTTTTCTATTGGCATTCTGCCCGCTTTCCCCTGTCTCGTCAAGTCTCACACTGCATCAAACTACCTTACGAAAACGCAGTACTTTGGAGTTTTCAGGTAGAGAGCGCAGGTAGTCGCCTTGAAAAGTAGGTATTCCTCCACCCATACAAACAAAGAAAACCCGCTGATCTTGATGACGGCGGGGCTGATGTGTTGATCGCTGTGGCGATGGTGCCAACGTGTATTGGTTCAGCGTAAGTCGTGGAAACGGGTGAAGCGAATAGCAGAGACGTGAAGCGAAAAAAGAACAGATTGGATGTTGGTTTGGCCGGTGCTTTGGGGCCAGCCCCCAAACCCCCGGGATTTGTCGCATAGGGCCATTAACGGAATTTGATTTGGAAGGAGCCTGCGCTGGTCAGATGCGACCAGCGCAGGCTTCCGTCAACGGCATCGCAGCGGCGCTCGGGTTGCCTCCCGGCAGAGCCCTGTCTTCCGCGACGACAGAATTAAGATACACTGTTGGTTCCTGATTGCTGCGGGAATCTTTGGACTTCCCGGAAGATTTAGCGGCACGAGTTTTGGCTCGGAGTTCCCGAGCTTGTTCGAGCTTGCGGTCTCGTTCATCAAAGATTACCTGCTGCCTGCCTTCGAGCATTGCCAGAGGCGTCACATAACCTATGGCACTGTGCAGGCGAATGGTGTTGTATTCGAGCACGTATTTTTCTACACCGCGTTTTGCATCATCTAGGCAGAGCGGCGACAAAGGCCGGATGCAGTCACTCTTGATCGTGCGATGGTAGCGTTCGATTTTGCCGTTACTCTGCGGATAGTACGGACTGGTGCGAACGTGTTTCATTCCACACAGGCGAATGAAGCAAAAAGGGACATTCTACTTATTTGACTTCTTCGGCCTGCCTCGCAGTTAAAGAGATGACTCATGGCAGAGTTGTTAGGCCGTTGTCATTTGCCAGCGAGTATCGCCGAATGGGGTACGCTGAGCAAGGCTGTGGCGGAGTGAGCTGAGTTCGGCCTCGGCTTGCACAGCGTTCACACGACGAGTCCAATGCGAAAACTTCAGTACCGGACCATCGGAAAGGAGAAACGGAAGCGCTGGGCCGAAGTATGGCCGCTGCTTGAGCAAAGCCTGGTTATCGATGAGCGGCTGGCGGCGTGTGACTTGTCCAACGTAATGTGGCAAAATGTATGCGAGTGAGCAGAAGGGTCGTGGCCGAAGTGAGGTGGAAAGCAGACAGGAACGATTCATGATTCCCGATTTGAACCACAACGGTTATTTGCCACCGGGCATTCATCCGGCGACACTGGATGAGATCGCCGCCCGATTTGGCACGGAGCCAGAACTTCGCCGGGTGCAGATGGAGTCGCTGCGGTGGACGGTCGCACTGGCGTGGCGAGCAGGCGTTCGACGAATCGTCGTCAACGGAAGTTTTGTTACGGACAAGTGGGAGCCGAATGATGTAGACTGCGTACTGCTGGTCGGCCCCGATTATCCGCATGACGCGGACGCCGATGCCGAACTGCAATCGGGCCTGCCGTTCATCACCATCGAACTGGGAAATCGAAAGCGGTTTGCCGAATTCACCGAGACGATTTTTGCTACGGATCGAAACGAATTCCCCAAGGGGCTCATTGAGGTACTGCCATGATCGAGAATGACCAACAGTTGGAAAACACCCGTCGGAAGCGCGCGATGTTACAGGAAGCCGTGGACGAAACTCAGAACGAAACCGACAACAATAACAGCAATGCGTATGTCCGTGAATTGACACTTCGCTCGCTGAAGCGCCGCATCAATCGGATGACAGAAGAAATGGTTCGCTACGAATCGCAACAGCATTCGAAGCCAACTCAGCGCTGATCTGAGAGCGTCTGCCGGAAGGCCATTGCAGCGGCTTGTGAATAATCTCTGGAGATTCTCGAAACCCGAAGTCACACAGTTCGACGTGATCGAAATGGCGTAGAACGTCGAATCTCGCTGGCCAGTACAGCAGCGAACCGAACTTCCAGGAGTCCTGATGAACAATGGAGAACACTCGGCGGGTCGGGCGATGGAGTCGCCAGGCAACTCGCGGGTTTCCGCTCAGAACGCATTCGTATGACGCGCGGCGAGTCCAGTCCGCACTGCTCAGCAAACGTTGAGAGGCTGGTTTTTCTGAGAAGATTTATCACGATCAGCCGCAGAGCGCTAGCCCAATGGCACTCAGTTTGATTCTGGACTCACTGAAGTGCTCCCCGGATCCTGGACCACAAACCGGGGCTAGCGCCCGGCGGCTAATTGGGTTGCGGGCGAAGCCCGCGCCAAGAGTCCAGCGCTCACATCCCGGAGCCGGCGGCGTCGTTCAGTTTGGTGATGCCGGCGAGCTGCTGGTCGATGGCACGCTGGGTCAGTTTCTGGAAGTCGCCGTCCATCAGGGAATCAGACAGGGCACCGGGGCGACCGTCCTGGACGCGATCCAGTTCGCCGGCCAGACGCTGCATCCACTCGGGGGGTTCAATTCCGGAACCGATCCGCTTGCCCATAAAGTCAGCGATTTCTTTCCTCAGGGAAGCAAAGTTAGTTTCGATTTCCGCCTGCGTCAATCCGGGTGTTCCGGGGCAGGACCGCGACACCAGTGCGGCCATGCGATTCTGGGCCAGCGCTCCGAGGATGCGTTCGCCCACATGATCATGCAGTGCCGGTAACCGCACGCCGTATTCGGATTCCAGTTGCTCC
>JAYUVA010000827.1:0-15606 GCA_043754375.1 Candidatus Kuenenia sp.
CAAGTACCGCCGGAGTGGCGGAATGGCAGACGCGCCGGATTCAAAATCCGGTATGGGTAATTCCATGTGCGGGTTCGACCCCCGCCTCCGGTACTCGAAGAGATTGCACAGACGCGAACGATTCTGCAGAAACGCGAATATCACACGATTTTCGGGGTTTCTTAGCTGGGCTGTTCGCGTCTGTTCTTGTTTGATCGCGTTTCTGCTGGGCCACCTGGTGGGCCACCGTAGAAGCCGAGTCGTCTTGGTGGCCCATTTGTGGCCCACAATTTGGCTCATTTTTCGCGGCCTGCTCCGCCAATGTTTCCTTCGCAGCCTTGTTGAACTGGTCAAAATGATGGTCATCGACTTGGGCGTAATTGTCGTTCTGAACCTTCACTGAATGCCCTACCCATCGCGCGACAACATGAGCCGGGTTACCGGAATCCAGCCAATCGGTTTCGCAGGATGCCCGCAGGTTTTGGATCAACTTCGGCCAGACCGTCAGACCAGCCGCCTCAATGATCTTCTCGAACGGTTTGGCAAGATTCACGTTTGTTTCTGCGAATCGCGTAATCAATCGCTGTGAGCCCTCAGGCGCTTCGTCGAATGCCTTTTCCAACCAGGGCAGGATATCGCCGATCGGCACAAGCCGACTTTCCTTGCCTTCGTGGTGCTTCGTCTTTGGAATCGTGACCAGCATTCGACCTTGATCCCACAAGACGTGCTCCCATCGCAGCTGAAAGATTTCCATCTTCCGCAGTGCCGCGAATCTCCAAAGGGAAAAGATCAGTCGCCATTGATTGTCAGGGCAGGCTTCCATGATCTTCGTCGCATTCGGCCGGGTAAGGTAGAAATCCCGCGAACGATCGAGAACCAGAGATGCCTTTTGAAACTCGAACGGGTTTTCTTCGATCAGCTTTCGGCGCTTGGCAGCATTGAAAAACATCTTCGCAACGCCGATGTGAGTTCGAATGCCGTTCTCACCTAAAGTTTTCGCGTCCAGCCATCGCCGGAATTTTGCCGCGTCATCGTGTGAGATATCCCGCAGACTTTTGTTCCCGAAGAATTCGTTCAGAACCTTTTCGGCCTGTTTCCATTTCTTCAGCGTATTTGCCGCGGCTGGTCGTCCGTCTGCAGTCTTGGCGTCATTCAGATATTCGGCCATGAACTCAGCCAATATTGCAGAACTTCGCTTGGTGACCAGCCCAGCCGCCGCCAGTTTGTCGTGAATCAGCTGACCAACGTCTGCCAACCAAAGGGCAGTTTGTCGATCGACGGCTCCGGCATCGTTCGCAATTTTGGCGGAGTTCAGAACCGCAACGTGTCGCCCGATCTTCACGGCAGTCGATTTGTTGATTCCAGCCAGTCGAATCTGTTTGCGTTCGCCGTTGCCGTCAATGAACCGAATCCGCCAGCCTTTTGAGTCTTTGTCTACGCTTGCCATTTCAGCCAGTACTCCACCTGGAAAGTTTTTCATCAACATCATCTGGATTGAACTGAGAATTGAGAGACGGGAAACCGGCCAGATGTCCGGCAGATGTCGTCTTGTCGGGTGCAAGTCCTTTATTTGTTCCATACCGCGATGCAGGCCATCAATGTTTGCATCTGATCTTTCCAGTCGAATCTTGGGGACATGCTTTCAAACGTCATGTGCCTGACACTTTTCAATGCCAGCTCCACCTTGTCTGCGCATTTTCGTCCGATCTTCGATTCTATGTACGACCCTTTTCTTCTGGTTTCGGAGGGGAAAAAGTATTCAAATTGCTTTGGGTCCGTCAGTGACGGTTTGTCGAACACTTGCCCTAAAACACTTCCGGGAAGGTAGTTCTCGATCTCTTTGCCGCTCGTAATCCAACACTTCGCATTCGGAATCTTTTCTACTTCGGAAATCACTCGCGTCACACGATCCTTCAGTTGGCTCCCATCACCAGACTTTGCGGTTCGATCGCTATCGCACAGGACAAACACATTCGGGTTCAATCGTAAGAGATTCGCGAACTCATCATCGGCAGCCGCAGGTTCTGCGAACTGAGCCCGCCCGAGAAGTGATCCACCGAAAAAGGCGCACTGATAGTCCCTTCCCTCTCGGACCTTTCCTTCACTGCAGAGTTCAATCCAGCGATTAACGTAAACCCGGTCGGACGGCCCTTCAACCCAAATGACGCCGTTCGCTTGCAACATGTCAGACGGCTTCGCACCAAGCTCTGAAATGATGTGATGATGCGAGAAGTAGTCCGAGACTGTTTCAGTTCGAGCGGATTTTCCGTCGTGAATCACTCGAACAATCTGTGCATTTTCAGAACTGCCGAAAGCGTCTAACGCAACATTGGAGTGCGTTGTAAGGAATACGGTGGTGTTGTGTTCTACCGCAAACGATTCGATGTACTTGAAAAGGCGGCGAAGCACTGCTGGGTGGAGATTGTTTTCAAGCTCTTCAAAAGCGAAAACAATTTCTTCAGGTTTCAGTCGGCTCAAGGAAGGAACCACCAACAGGTTCAAGAGTACCAATAAGACAGTCTTTATTCCGGAGCCGGATTTTGACAGAGGAACGGAACCCTTTGTCATTTCGGTCAGGTAGATTTCCGTCACTACGTCATCAGATTGATCATGTTCCTTTACCTCAATCTCTTGAAACTCACCGTCCTCTCCGAAGATGATATTCAGGCCCTGTAAGAGCGAAGTTCTGATCAATTCTGCGGAGAAGGGCGGGCTGGAACTTCTTAGGCAGCGACGAATGATATTCGTTGCGTAACTGCCGTTTTCTCGCAGTCTGAAATCTGGACTCGGTTTTTCAGGAACAACATCCCTTTCTGATCGCAGCCGGAGGAATTTCTTTCCATGCATTGACGTCTTAGCGTTCACAACGCATTTCTCAAGATTTCGCGACATGGCGTCTTGGCAGTCTTTGCTACGACCTGTAATTTGTCGAATTTCCGGTAATCGCAACAGTTTCGCCTCGTTATGTTTCAGCAACGTCCATTCGACACGAGCATCGACCAAATACCGTCCGGTTTGGGCCCAGTGATCACCCGGCAGATGTCCTCCAGTGGTATTTATTGGAAATACTCTTTTGACTTCTGGCCCAACCAAGATTCCGCTGCAATCTGCGATCCATCCCACGCCCATAGGATTTGTCGAACACATCTGTTCAACGAAATCGATCAAATGTGATTTTCCAGAATTATTTCGCCCGATGATTACGTTGATTGGCTTGATTCTGTCAAAGCCGGCGAAGTGCTCACTGAAAGAGCCATGCCCTTTGAATTTGATGACGTCGATGATCATGGGATAGATGTGCCAATGGAAAATGAATGATTGAATTGACCCGTGAATGTATCACCAACGATTAAACCAAAATGTCCGGCCGGGAAGGTGAGGAGCCCCGGCACTCGCGATTCTGATTATTTCGCAGCCGAGTCCTTCGACAATCGACGGCGCTCTTCCGTTGTTTCAATCCAGTAACGCAGCGAGGCGGGCACAAGTCGAAGTATGGACTGGAACAGCATCAACCAAAGGAATATGAAAAAGTAGAACTGCACCGCCGCCACAACCGCAAGGAGCATTTGCGGGAGATCCCGAGTACCATTCTGCTGAAGATTCCTGATTCCCAATGCAAGAGCCACAACTGCGACATACGCCATCAAAAAGAACACGACCACAGAGGCAAGGTGCACGAGCATCAGCCCGAATTCGAGCCAAACTATCGTTCGTCGCAGGTAGTCTCGAGTTTGATTCGCTCCACTGGTCGGAATAATGAAACCACGAAACGGCCAAGAGACAACTGTTGCAAACGCTGAAAGGACGACATCAATTATGCTATTCCGGCTCCGAAACTTGAACTGCTTCGCCTGAAGTGGAGTGAAACCAGAATCAGACTCCGGGGATTCTTCTCCCGATCCCGATCGTTCGTTTTGTTCTCCCTCGCTGGTTGATTCAACCTTTGGACTCGATAGTCCGAGGAAGACACGAACCGGAGTTTCCAACACGGTGCCAATCCGTACAACGACTGCATCATCCGAGATTTTCCCGGTCAGATGCATTTCACTGATTCGAAGTTTCGTTGTCGGCTTCGACTTCCGGCCGTCAGGCATCCGGACGATGAATTCTGGTTCTACTTCAGCCACGGCAGCCAGCCCTTTCACTCAAATCAACTTGTGTTCCGTCTCCACCGTCTGATTTTCCAGCCACGCTTCCAGATGAGCAACTCGGTACCGTATGAAATGCCCAGCCTTAATGAATTGCGGACCCTTCCCGAGACATCGCCAGTGATTCAATAACTGGACATCAACCTGCAGCACTTCGGCCACCTGCTGAGGCGTCATCAAATTAGTCAGTCCTGAATTCTTTACAATTTGAGAGCCAGTGTTCGATTTCTTCACGGCAGCCAGCCTTTCACTCATCACCAGAGTCACACCAACTTGAACTCAGTTTCCACACGCTGCGATTCAATCCACGCTTCCACATCGGATACCCGATATCGAACCAGCGAACCAACCTTGATGTACGTCGGGCCCTTCCTTGCCGTTCTCCAATTACTCAGCATTGTCGTTTCCACCTGAAGCAGCTCCGCCACTTCCGGAGGCGTCATCAGTTTCGTCAGTCCTGACTTTGTCTCGGATTGAACGCCAGTATTCGGTTCTGTCACGGCAGCCAGCCTTGAGGTTGATTTTGAAATTGAACCATGAAACGTCGTAACGCTGAAACGATTTCTTCAATAGAAGATTTTCGTCAGCACTTCACCGGCAGTATTCGACGTCGTTCCATTGTCAGCCACTTCCGTAACACCGCGAGCGCCGATCCCATTGGAGAATCGAAGGCCACCATCGATCGGAACTGGCAGCGTCGTGAGCCCTGGAACGCCGATTGACAGAACTGGCGTATCGGCAGCAGTTGGCGCCGTCGCCTTATCGTAGATTTTTATGAATCGCATCACAGTATTCGTGTTTGTGATGAGAATACCGGCGACAACGCCAGCAATCGATTTCACAACAACGCCAGTGTTTTGCAGAGTGAGAGAACGAAATGTGGTCAGGTTTTCAGGAGCCATGTTTGAAGCCTTTTCAATTTGAAACTTGAGATTTGAAATCAGTCATCAGACTCTCGGCCGGGAAGGAGGGAAGCCAAGGCAGCAAACCGAACAATCATTCATCAGACCATCACAGGACAGTCATTCCGATGCAGCAATAATTTCGCCTGATCCAGTTTCCCGTCTGGCGTCATGAATCCCTTCGCCCACTCACAGAAGTCAAACAGCTTCTGGCCATACCGTTTGAACACGCCAATAAACGCTTGCAACTTTTCTTCAGAGACATTGTTCATGCAGTTCGGGTCCCTCTTGCGAGCGTGGCTGAGAAAACCCCAGGCACAAAACATGATCTCGAAGTGCTTCAATCGATCAGGCATTTCAGTTTGCGGATCGAACATGTCAATCCTTCGAGCGTAAGCAAGAAGGGTATCCAGAAGTCCCTCAGCCCCACCGCCGCGCCAACGGATCGGCGCGTTCCGATCATTCGCCGCTTGGTTTGCTTCGTCAATTTGTGCGACGATGGATTCCATTGCCTTCAGGCGAGATTCGATGTTCATGACTTCCGGTATCCCTTCGACTGTCGATCAACCAACCTTGTGATCTGAAGAGAAGATTGAGGCCATTGTGAAAGAATACGGACCCTGCCCGGCCGCAATGACCGCTGGAGACTGAACCAAATCTGTGTCCGGGATTCCGGTTTTCAGATTCGATGGAGCTTTTGAAAGCCCGTAGTGATACTCAGCCCGGACCGCATAGTCCCGCGAATTGTCGCCAACGGATCGTTGCGGTTCCGTCAGGAGAATGTGGCTTCCTGGTGATATCAAAACATTTAACACGCCCTGCTCATCACGGAATGACCGAGCAGGCTCTGCAAGTCTCGGCGGTTTCCCGTGTCGCTGTGCCAAGATTCGAACAATTCGCTTCCACTGCGGAGCCCCCATTTGGATGAAAACGGACTGATCGCCGACGGCCGAAGAGGGAGAGTCAGTCAGCGGGACCGGCGTCGGCTGAGGCTGCGGAGTTGGCGACCCGCCGCCGGGGACATACGGAATAACCGGCCGAGATAACGGAGCCTGAAATATCAACGGATTTGACTGATACTGGCTGTCAATTTCGTAGGTTTGATACATTCCATCGGAATTCGACGCATTGAACGTCGAATCCGGAAGTTCCGGCAGTTCGTCGTAAACAGTGACGTCCAGCGGGGGAAGAGCCGGGTACGGTCCAAATGATTCATACAACCCGTCGATTTCCTCCCGAGACAGATACGCCCGCGTCATCGAGTGATCTTGCGTGCAGATCGCCTGCAGGTGAGAGGCTAAAGCGCCAACAACTGGGATTATTCCGGTTGCTTCCGGCTTCTCTCCAATTCGATTCCCGCGACTCCGATCATTGTCATAAATTAAACCGGGGAATGTTTCTGGATTGATCTTTCGGCCAATGTACTCTGAGATTCTGTTCAGGGCACTTGTATTTACGATTGCTTCACCCTCAATGGGAATGTGGCTCAAATGAAAAATCAACGTAATCTGGTTGTCCTGATTCGTTCCAGATTCGTCGATAACGTCCGTGTGCCGTAGCCGTGCCATTTTGCTGATTCCTCCAACGGGAAACAAATCCGCAAACCGCAATTTGTAACTTGCAATTTGGTGTGCAAGTGTGATCAGTTCTTTTTTGTTAACCTCCCGATCACCTTTCAGCGTGATCGACAACGTTTGAGTCACCTCAAGATTGTACTCACTGACATGAGTTTTGTGCTGAATCTTAATCGACGTCGCCGGATACGGAGCCGTTACCGTCACCTCCTCATGCGTGATCGTGTACTGCAAACTCAGGCAGTTCTCAGCAGCCTTGAATGACATTCCCTTGAGTCGCATTCCCGGCTGAATTCCCGGCAGGGCGAGCGTTCTAAAATCATGAGGATTCACTAGCGGATTTGCCAGCTTCAGTTCGCCGACAAAAACCCGCGATCGGATGTAGAAATTCTCGTCGATGTCATCCGCGCTCGTCCATTTATTCGAGAGAATCCCATTTGACCGTTGAGTATCGCCAGCGTTCGCGGATGCACTTGGGCAATTTGGAACAAGGCAAACAACCACTTCCCATTCGACTTTGACGGCAGTATTCCCCACGACATTGACGACGTCCAACTCTTTGGGCTGAGGCCCGCCCTGACAATCGTAGTCATATGTCAGCGGTTCCGATGCCGAAGTGAACGGAACTGCCTTGAGGAGAATCGTTGGGTTCGGACCACCGGCGCCCAGCGTCATTACGAAGTGCTGCCGAGGCATTTCCAGCAGATGACGGAGCAGGACATTCTGACTTCCGGCCGTCTGCATTGTGGCCGTGCCACCTGGCAGAACTCCTTTGTTCGGTAGAATTTGGGTATTCGCGATCGGTTGAGCCAGCAGATACCCTGAAACCCTTATCGTGAACCGTGAAAAGATATCCTCGAGTCCAGACGCATCCTTCACGTATTCCTGATGGAATTTCAGCGTCGTGCAGTTAACGATAGTGACTTTTGTTGCACCTGTTCCGTATTCGATTTGCGTGTAGCCGTCAGTGCCAAGCGTCATTAGTAAGATCCTGTAAATTCAATTCTGGATGAATGAACGGCATCCATGCCACACAATTAAATGCTGAAAACCTCATAGGCTACAAACGGACAATGTTTGAGGGGACGACTTTCCCGACCCCTCTGGTAACGCAGATTTGCTTGCCTGTTTCTTCAGTGAGACGGATCGCTGCTTCGTGAGCGCGGCTGCAGTCAGCCTGATCGTCCATGCCGGCGGCAACGAAGAGAGGCTGATTCGGTTCGTCCGAAGCGGCCACAATCCAAGCGTTGACCAGACATCCTGGCGATTCCTGAATCAATCGCTCGACTTCAGAGTCTGAAACAACTTCAGGCTCTGGCAAATCCGACAACGACGGTGAACAAGGCTGATTCATTGCAATTTCTCCATTGAGGTTCCGCCTTCCTGGCTGACTTCAGCGGCTTCCATGCCTTCCGAAATGTATGTTCGTATGATTTACTTGGCGTCCGAATTTGTGCCTGTGTCAAAACTCAGATGATGCACTGGCGTCGAATGAACCCGTGCCGTCGCGTTATCCTCAACAACTCCGACCGGGAATTGACCAATTCCGTCGCTGAGTTCTTCGTAATCTGTTCCCCAGAAAAGTAGCGTCCCGGAACGCCATTCGTGTGTGCCAGCTTTCAAATCAATTTTCTTCCAAAGGCACGGATCGCCGATTCTGTTTTCGCTCATATCACACCTCACACGCGAGCAATTGCCTGTCTGAGAACTAATGCAGGACTGAAGTTTGAGGTTTCAGTCCCGCAGTCAGCCCCGATGAATCAGACGCCTGATTCCTGTCGAACGTTTGCCTTTGGTTTCGATGATTCCGGAAACCAGAAGAACCCCTTTGAATCCCACTTCACGCCAGGATATTGGACACCATCAGCTGGCTCCAGTCCGGTTTCGATGTATTCTTCAATACCTTGATCACCCATTCGTTCCGCCTCCACGGCCGAAAAGAGAGGGGCAGAACGGAAAATCTCCCGGCCCGTCTTGTCTCTCAAAACGACGCAGATGTTCCGCTGAAAGTCTGGCGATGATGCCAGAACCTGAGCAGTTCGTTCTGCGGCTGTTGCTGATGAAGTGACGCTGTTCTGATTGTTCTTTTTCATGTTAAACTATCCTTGCGAGACACTGCGACGAGGAAGGAGGAAGACATATCGAATCGTCGCGTTCGATTTGTCAGATGCTTTCAATCGCAGGGCCCGGCCGGAGAGGGAAGGGTCAACCTGCGGAATCGTCGATCTTTTTAAACTCCAGCCCGAGCGCCTTGCACAACTGCTCAGCCACCTCAAGTTGAATATCTCTCTCACCAGACAGAAACCGGGTTATCTGCGGCTGACTGACGCCCGAGCGTCTCGACAGTTCAGAGTATTTCTCGCCTGCTTTCCGGTTGGCTTCAATCGCATCGATCAATGCCTTGCGGAGCTTTCCTTTTACTGGTTGTCCCGGTTTCCAAATTGCAATTTTCGTTGCCTTCTTCGCCATCGAACATCAGCCCTTTCATGTGCCTTGCGAACGCTCGCTTCCTGGTCGAAGGAAGTCCATCAACCAGTTTGCAAAGGCGATCAGCAAGAGCCGCTTGCACCGGTGTCAGGCTGTTTGCCTCCCGATGATTCGCAGGACTGTCGATGACGCCCATTTTCCGTTCGTCTCTTTGGTCGGAACCGCTTTCCTGTTCAAGATCGCGGCAATCTTTGAGAAACTCAATCCGCTTTCCCGAAGTAACATCATCAACTCAATGACGTTCTGCTCACGAACATTCGGGATCAATGTTTCAGAATCATCCGCCAAGGCAGAGCCGAAAGGAATTTGACCAATCCGCTTTCCCTGACTTTTCTTGTACTGAAGGGCCATTTTCGTTCGATCAGAACACTGATTGCGTTCGAATTCGGCCAGCACTGCAAGCATTTGAAAAACCATCTTTCCGGCCGCTGAAGTCGTGTCGATCTTTTCAGACACGCTCACCAAATCGGCTCCCGCCTTGCTCAACTGCTCGCTGATCGTAATCGTGTCTTTCGTCGATCGGGCCAGCCGACTCAGCGAGTAGACAACCAGAATCCCTTTGCTCTTTGTGACTTCCACCAATGCTCGCTGAAGTTCTGGCCGATTGTCGGCTCGCTTACCGCTGATTCCGGCATCCATGAAGATCCCGGACAATTCCAAGCCATTCACAACACACCATGCCAGGACCTTCGCCTGTTGTGCATCCAAAGTCACGCCGTCCGTGACTTGTGAATCAGTGCTGCATCGCAGGTAACCGAAAACTTTCTGCATGGCATCATTCCCGTCAAACTCTGAAACCGAAATCCAACTGAATCACTTCAGTTCATATCGGCATCATATTTGTCATACGACAATTGTCAACAGACAAATAGCAAAGTTTCCCGGAAGTCATTTTGACAGTCGGTCGAGCCCGCCGCATTGGCAGTTTTACGCCCTTTCACCTCCTTCAGTTTAAATGGTTGAATCACTGTTTTGCATCACACCGCACGGTGAGATTCAGAATTCACTCAGCACATCCACGATCTGTGCAACCCGCGTTTCAAAATTCTGGCCGCAATTGAAGCACTTGACGTTTTCCGGATTTGTGTTGAAGTTGATTTTCGACAATTCATCGTCGGTCAAAACGATATCCGAAATTTCGCATTTTTCAGCCTCAGCCATCGTCTCACGCTTTTCATCTGGTGTCAGGTCCAGCTCTTCGGCCCTGCAGGCATTCACTGCACCGCATGGGCAGGTCCAGATGTAACCACCTTTGAGTTCTACTTTCATCGCTGTCAATTCCCTTCGTGCTTTCTCAATTTGCCCTTCAATGCATCGCCGGAATGAATGTGTTCCGTGATGACGTTGGATATGTTCGACAGATGCTTGACCTGTTTCGCATGCTGCAGAATCAGCAACCGCTGAACAATATTCAGTTGGCCCCAGCATTCCGGACAAACGTCCAGGGGAGTGATGTTATCCGGTGTGAACACTTGGCAGCGTTTTTGACAACTGCCGCAAACTCGCTCGAAACCTGGTAAATTCTGCCCCTGGAATGCCATGCTCAACGCCTTTCAATTTATCGCCCGCGAGTCGAAGTATGTCGGTCAATACGACCGCGATCCATATTACCGACGTTGGGCCTGGCATTCTCTCCACGCGGTGGGCTGTAGCGTCCCAGAATCTGATTTGCCAAAGGACTTCTCAGAACCTCCTCTCGTCCGTTTGAGTATTGGGCCGTCCGCTGCCGCCGGCGGAGCTCTTGACGGCCATTCTTAACGATCGCCCGGCGAGGCAAATAACCTTGTGCAGCCCGGATCAAAACAAAGGGATACTGATGCCCAGCGACTGTGCCGCGAATTCGTAAATTATCCCACACCCATTTTCCGCGAGATCCAGCCTCTCGAAGATCATTGAACCAGTCTGGATGGATGTTTTGATATTCGTACGTTGGACCGCCCACAGTTCCGGAGCCGCCACGGCGATCCTTCTGTTTGTACCGAATGATCAGTTTCGACTTCAGCGGATTGTCATACGAAAATTCGAAGCCTATCGAATGAACGTTACTGCTGCTCACCGGCTGCATGACTCCCGTCAAAATTGGGTCTTCAGGATCGATAACGCGATGGTATCCCGGCGCCCGGATGTCCCAGCGGCCGTCGGGAAGAACCCTGACATTCCTATGAGGCCCGGAAACGTAGTCATCAGCAGGACGGCCGCCGCCCGAACCGCCGCCACCGCGCCCTGATCCGCCACCATTCCCGGCCGGAAGAAGAAGAGTGTTTCGCGGCGGAGGCTTCGGAGCATTCCTGCCCTCAACCCAATCAGGCAAACGCTGCCCGCCGGCCTGCTCAGGCGTCATAGGTTCATCAACCAACGATTCAGAAAATTGCCCCAGCAGGTTCATGGCATTCTGAATCTCAATCTTCAATGGCTGAAGCGATTGCGAACCCTCCCGGCCCCGCAGCCAGCTCTGAAGCAACTGGCCCGGCTGCCCGAGCGCCCCGAGAACCTGACTCACGAAAGAATTCTGAGACGCCTGGGCCATCCGCCCGACTGACTCCGCCATCTGCACCAGCTGCCGCTCAACCGGAAGCATCCCGCCGGTACCGCGAAGAGCCGACGCCAGTTGTCTGGCATGACTTTGCAATTGCTGGGTCGTCTGCGAATGCGGAAATCTCAGAGACCGCTGCATTTGCTGCAGAATCCTCGACGCCCGTTCGGCGTTTTCACGGGCACGCGCGTTGCGGGTAGAGTTTGGAAAAATACGCGAGTTTTTCAATCCAGACATGGTTCAGTGTTCCGAAGAAAGGATCAGGGAAGGAAGGAATGCCAGCCTGCCAGGGGTGAAGGTGGGAATCAGCTTTCGGAATCGGCGGCGGCCGCCGTCATCGCCTGGCGAATAATTCCAAGACGCCGCCCTATGTCCGGGCCGGTCGCCTTGAGTCCGGCAGACTTAATGGCCTGCATCGCTCTTGGCGTGTCGATGTTCATGTTTGCGTCCATCAGTTTCTGCAAAACTGAATCAACCGACAGTTCCGGCGTTTTGTTGTCGATGTCGGATTCAAATTCCTCGTCATCGTCTGATTCAATTTCCAATTCGGATTCGTCTTCATCATCCGAACCAGATTCGAAATCCGTGTCATCGTCCGTTTCGTCTGCATCCATCGCAGGAGATTCAACACGGTTCGAGTTGTCGCCAATCATGCTTGTCCGGTAGATCTTATCTTCATCGCTGTGAATATCGGCTAACTCAAACAGATCAGAGGGTTCAGTAACCTTGATCCGGAGTTTCTTCGCAATCTGGCGGACTGACTTTTCAGAAACACACTTCACACGAGCGATTGTTGCGGCAAACATTCCTTGCAAAAGTAGGTTTTCGATAGTCTCAGGATCAATCTGAATTTCCTTCTTTTTCTGTCCAGATTCCTCGAAGTACCGCTGCAGCTCTGCCAGCACGCCCAAATTCGCAGGTTCCATTTCAACCAATTCAACAACCCGGCCGTCTTCCGGATTAAACTCAGGATCCAGCACGCTTCCGGGATTCCGAAGTTCTCGCTGAATCTTGGAAGAATCGGGACTTCCATTCGTATGAAATGGCCCGACCTTCATCCCCAGATCTTTGTCGAAGATGGAAAACTCGTTCGCAATGAACTGATCCCGCCGAGAATCCCCGCCAAAGTCTTCCATCAGTTGGGCCAGCTTCGGGAGCACCCGGCGAACCGGAGGCTTCACGTTCAATGCGTGCATCAGATCGTTGAACTTCGTCCAGAACAGGAGCCTCGGCATTTCTGAAGCATCGACAAACTCATTGTCCCGTTTCAGAACTCGAACGAGAATTGCCGCCCACACGTTCAAAGCAGCCCACGATCCCGCCAGTATCTGCGGAAAATCTGCACGTTGAAGCAGATTGAACGCCATTCGTGGCATCAGCACGCTCACCAATTCCGGCGGAGGACCATCATTTCCAGGCACGGATTGCCATTTCCGGTGTGCGGCTTTCACCGGCTCGAAATCGTCCTGAATTTCCTGCACCCGCTGCGCAACTTCGGCCGGGGTGGAAGGGGAAACGTTTTCAGTTGTCGTTTCAGTAGTCGTACTCATTACATCAATCTCCATTTTCAATTTGAGAATCGCGATCCTTCGCAGTTTTAGAAATGGCGGTCATCCGTGCCGCCAAGATGTTTCAAATTCACATTCACCGCACGTGCGGCAACAGACTTATGGTTTCAGAAAGTTCCTTTAGATACTTTTTGAAATTCCGACTGAACTTCCCCCGCGATCCCAGCTGCATCGCTTGGGACAACCGCGCTCTCGAGTCAGCCATACCGGCAATCAACTTTTGAGCAGCCAAATTTCGCATCGCCGCCCGGAACTCATCAACCCGCTGCACGAAATGCGGATCCCGCAAACGACGATGAACCGTCCTGCGACAGCATCCCGCAGCTCTGGCCGCTTCACTTTGGTTGCCGCCGAGTGCGATTATTTCGACAAGTTTCAGATCCACACAAAGACTCGTTTTTCGAGACATTACGGTGACCTTTGATTTCCTTCAGATCCGCAACGACTGATTCAGCAGCCGCCCGGCTGTTCATATGACCGGATGAACTGAACCCATCATTTCTAAATTGCCCAGCTAAACTTTTTCTCGGCCTGTCCAGAAAAATCCCCTCAATCGATGACGCACCACATGTTTCAAAATCCCTGTGTTTTTATTGGTGAATGACGCACATGACGCACATGACGCACTTTTCCCTACGAGACCTAACCGCGTATCTGCTTCATAAGCATCATTCATGTGCTCAAAGTAGTTGTATGACTAAAAACTTTTTAGAAGTGCGTCATCATCGTCATTGAGATGGTTTTCGAGCGTTAAAAGACTGGGTTCTTGAAAAATCGAGTAGTGTCATTCGTGCGTCATTCGAGTGTCAGTCGCGTCATCGTTTCAAGTCAGATGGAACCGAGATATTGTCATACATGTCACACAGTTCCTCTCGGAAGTCACCGTTGACGTGTTCATCAGCGTCATCGTTCTGGGCCTTTTTTGGATCCTTCTTTGAGACATCTGTGTGACTTGCCGAATCGCGAATTTGTTTGTCTTCTTTGATGTCCTCTTCGAGTCGCTTATCGAGTTGTTCATACGGAAGGCAACATTCCCCTTTCCAGACGAATCCACGCTCCGAAGTCAGGCGTTGATAAGCGAGACGGGAACTGGCTCCAGTTGCGACGTGCATCTTCAGAATGGCAGTGGCACGATTGACCGTCAGTCGTTCACGGAATGCCGCTGCGAGCCATTCGCACGCCACTCTGGACGGAATGAAGACGTGACATTTCTCTGGGTTACGACCCAATCGGCTGAGGCATCGCGAAAAATAGTCCTCAATGACAACTGCTTCTTCGCCGTCGGCATCGACCGAGTCTTGACGTTCCAGGATCAATCGCTGAGCATCTTCCGGATTTGGAAGCCGCGAAAGGACGTCTCGCTCCCAATGACTCCACCGAGTGTATTTTGCAAGTGATTTTCGTGGTTCACGAAGTTTGCCAATGAGATCGGCGATAATTTCCCAGCGATGTTCCGCGATGAAGGCAAACGTCTCTTCTTTCCAGTTCGCCAGATGTTTCGGCCTTCGCAGTTGAATGATTACCGATCGTTGTGCCATGTCTCTGGAAAGCTCAACGCCGTTCATCGTGTAACAGTAGGTCAGTGTGTTCGGACGATGTGACTCCCCCACATACAGTTTTTTTCCGGAGATCGTCCGGGAGGTGATCAGAGCTTCGAGTTCTGCCCAACTGAACTTTAGGCTTTTCAGGTTGTCGAGAAGAACGACCCGGCTTTCTAATCCCTCTGGCGAAAGGAGCCGTTCTTTCATTTTTGCATCGTCTTCATGGTTGCCGAGTGCGATCAACCGGCCAAACAATTCCCCAGCGACTTCTGCTACGGTGGTTTTGCCAACTCCCTGACCGCCACCATCCTCGGTTGTGATGGCGAACGCTGGACGAGATCCACCAGGACCGCCCCACGCAAGGCTCATAAACAATGCCTGTATCAGTTCACCGTCGGTTTCCGTCGATGGATTGAATCGATCCAAGAGCCAGTTCAGATGAAATCCATTGCCATCCGGAAGGTTTTCTGGAGTAGCGTAGTAGTGCGATGCAATCGGCGGTTCATGTGGAAATCGTTCGATGGCGTCAAAGTTTTCCTGAGTCCGCTGAAGTTCACTGACGAATTCCTCTTTGGAATGGCAGTGAGATACCTGAGACCAGGCAATCGGTTTTCCCGTCTGCGTTCCTGCCCATCCAAACACAGATGCAGCTTTCGGAAGGAATTGAACTTCGGGAACCTGAGCATCACTACGCTGCACAAAGAACAACGTCTTACCGATCCGCTTTGGCCAATTCTCCAAAGCAGTGTTCCACGCTGCCTGAATCGCAGGCATAGTGTCATTGGGCGCTTCAAAACCAGCCACTCATGGGCGCTTCAAAACCAGCAGAGGTGTGAATGTTCAGTAAGTGCTCTGAAGCTGGCTTTTAGAGCTC
>JAYUVA010000828.1:0-3839 GCA_043754375.1 Candidatus Kuenenia sp.
CGTCAAAGCTGAATATCAAAAATCCGAAAAATCAACCAAAATTGCCTAAAAAGGCAAAACACCCCCGTAAGGAATCCCTATCCAGAATCGCAAAAATCAAGTTCTTATCCGCCGGAAACGCCGCTCGGTGATCCGTTCCTGGGACCTTGGCCGGCTAATTTGTCATCAATAGGATGTGTGAAGCGAAGTGCAACACACCACAACAACTGGTCAGCATTCGTGCGTTGTGCTTCGCTTCACGCACCCTGCAGGAATCGCAAAAATCAAAAACCGGCCTGCCGTGCCCATTTTTGGTGTAGGTTTGTTTTCATTTGCATGTATTACGGGTGACGATAATGCGAAGCACGAATTTCAAGCGGTTTGAACCGCGTCGAGCATGACCGTTTTCCCACAAAGTTCCTATGACATCTGAAAAAATCAAAGTGCAGGATCACGCGGAGGACGCAGATGTTCTCCAGCAGCGTCCGCTACTGCTCAATCGCGAGCGAGGTGCAAAAACGCTGTCTCGCTGGGGCATTGCCGTCGTCGTCATTCTGCTCGCGCATGGTCCGCTCTTGTTTCGGATGGCCCAATATCTGTGGAAGCGTCCTCATTATCAGGCGTTTCCAATGATTATTGCAGGTTTTGCGTGGCTGGTTTCGATGCGACTACCCCTGATTCAATGGCCGGAGGAGACAGACTTTTCGCTCCGCAAACTGCTGTGGCTGGGGGTCGGCGCAGCGCTGTTTGCGGCTTCCATTGAGTTTGTCAGTCAGTGGATCTGTTTGATTTCGTGTTTGGCCACGTTGTGGGCATCGGTCTGGTACTTTGGCGGACGATCCGCCGCCCATGAACTGCGGGCGCCGTTTCTCTTTCTGGCGATGCTGACGCCTCTGCCGCTGGGTCTGGACATCAGCCTGATCGTCACGCTGCAGCAGTGGGCGACAGCGGCCGCCAGTCAGGGGCTGGAATTCATGGATGTGTTGCACACGATTTCCGGAGTTGCCATCCGGACGGCGACAAAATCCTACATGGTGGAAGAGGCGTGCAGTGGGATTCAATCGCTGTTCGCTGCCGTTTATGCCATTATATTCCTGAGCATCTACTGCCGTTATAGCTGGCTTCGCTCCCTGTTAATGATCTTGCTAACGGTCTTTTGGGTCGTCGCGGCCAATGGGTTACGAGTCTTTACGCTGGTGTATTGTGATGCTCGGTTTCAACTGCCCCTCGAGAGCGGTTGGCGACACGAGGCACTGGGGGTGTTCACATACGCCACGGCCTTGCTGCTGACATTGAGCACCGATCAGTTTCTGCGATTCCTGTTTCCCGTCATGTCCGAGGAACTGATCGACGTGCAGGTGGAGTTCCATGCGCACGTCAGACGTCCGCTGCAGGATTTCATGTTCGGTCTGCTTGATCGGCCTCGCGTGGTCGGACGATTGGCGGTGACTGCTCCTGCTGTGCTGTTTGCGATTTTCTTTGTGGGTGGTGGAATCGCGATGGCGCGAACGCAGTTTTTCTCTGAAAAGAAAGTTGCGGCTCCCGCGTTGCCGAGTCATTTCGAGAGCAACATGCAGCAGTTTGCCAAAGATTCGCTTCCCGCAGAAATCAACGGCTGGAAACTGACCGGGTTTCAAGAGATTACAAGAGGTCCCGATGATGTGTTTGGCGGCCTTTGTTCTTCAAGTTGGTCATATCAGGGTCACGGTCTAAACATTATTATCTCGCTCGATGGCTACTATGACGCCTGGCATAAACTGGCCGTCTGCTACGGCGGGCTCGGCTGGGTCGTGGAGAGTTCTGAAAACAAGACGTCGGTTCAGTCGCTGCCGAACGGCGAGGAAGCAACGATTTGGCATACGGAGTACCGGATGCACCGTGACCTCCGACACCGTGGCGTTGTTATGTTCAGCTGTTTTGATTCGCACCGGACTTCGGTCACTCCCCCGCCAGCTGAGGAAAGCGTGCGGATCGCCCTGCGGGATCGTTTGCGGTCTGCGTTGCGTTCGGAGCAGACTCCTGCTGCCGCCTATACGCCTCCGGTGTTCCAGATTCAATTGTTACTGGAATCAGATCGAGAGATCCAGCCTCATGAGCACGCGGCTTTGCTGAGCCTGTTTCAGAAGGTCCGATCGGACCTTCTGGGCATCGTGGCTGGAGGGCAGAATTAATGAACTACCTTCGTCACCTGATTCTTCTGACATTGTGGTCCTTGCGCAGAGCCCTGCATCGTGTTCTTGGATGGCGACCATTCTGGCTCCACGGAGCGTTCTACTGGCATATTCTTGTCTATCCTTTTGATTTGTTTCTTGCCGCATGGCGTTTGGGTCGATGGCGCAACCTGTTCTTCGGTTTACCGGCCGTATTTGTGCTCATCCTGCTGGGCTGGCTGAATCATTGGGAGTGGCAAAGCAATCTGACACTGACAGATCGATACTTGAAGCATGCTGAGTCGAGCTTCATGAAGGGGGATTTTGTACAGGCGGAGATGCTGCTGAATCGAATCCTGCGCGAAACACGCGACAAGAATACGGAGGCGATCGAGATTTCTTTGGCAGAGATTTATGAGAAAACAGGACAGACGGAGCGAGCGGAGTTTCTGTACCTCACACTGGCGCCCGATGATCGCTACGGGAATCCAATGGCTCATCGCCGCCTCGCGAGAGTGTTATGCGAAAAACTGACACCTGCCAGTTCCCGCCAGTATCTGAACCGTGCCCTACACCACCTTCAGGCATCTCGGGCAGAGAATGACATATCGCCGGATATGCTGCTTGCATGGGCACGCTACAGCATCGTGGTCGGCGATCGGGATAAAGCACGTGATTACCTGGAAAGGGTCGTGACCGTTTTTCCGGAGGTTTCGAGGAATCTGGGAACCATCTATTTGCAGCTGGGACTGCAAGAAAAAGCATTGTCCAGTTTTTCAACGGCCAAAACATATCTGGGTGAGCAACTGAGCAGAAATCCGAAGAGTCGGAGCATTCGCGAAGACTATGTGTCGGTGCTGATTCAAATCGGCGAAATGGACGAGGCACGCAACGTCCTTGAAACCGGGATGGAAGTGGATCCCGATGGAAACTGGCGAGTCATTCTGTCTGAATTTTACGTCATTGTTCACGACGTCATGGCGCGTGAAGGCGGACACAGCGTCGGAGAACTCTTTGATCCTCTGGCCAAATCACTGGAACAGGAACCGAATTCTCCGCTGGCTCTGAATCGGCTCATGGCGTATGTCAGCGCCGACGTCAAGGGAAATGTCGCACTCCGAACCATCCTGAGTCGCGTCGTGGCGGAGGCGAAAGAGCCCGCGTTGGCGCATCTGGCACTGGGGAATATCTGCTGCGTGGAACACGACCTCGATGCCGCACTCTTTCATTTTGAGCGGTGCGTTGCGATTAACCCAAAGCTGTCCATAGTGCTCAATAATCTCGCGTGGATTCTGGCTCACAACGAAGACCATCCGGACCTCGAACGTGCTCTTGCGATGGCGAATGCCGCGTTGGAAGAAAATCCCGGTTTTGCGCGGTTTCTGGATACGAGGGGCACCATCCTGATGAAGATGGAACGCTGGAAAGATGCGTTGGCGGACCTCGAACTGGCAGTCAATGGCGAGCCGAATCAGGCGGAGGTGCATGACAAGCTGTCGGAAATCTACGACCACCTGAAACTGCCCGAAATTGCTCTGCAGCACCGCGAGTTGGCCACGGAGATCCGCAACAAATTGTCTGTCATGAAATGACGGCACAGCGTTTTCCAGACGCCGTTTCGGTTGCATTGCACGGCATTGGGGTTCACAATCGCGCAAAGTGCCTGTGTTCCGCGATTTGACTCAATTCAGTTTCCTCAGGAGCCCCCTC
>JAYUVA010000829.1:0-5159 GCA_043754375.1 Candidatus Kuenenia sp.
CTGCCGGAAAGGACTGTGTTTGGTAGGTCCTTTCTGCCGGAAAGGACTTTCGCCGTAAGGCGAACCGCCACGGGTCGCACATCCGCTCCACGTCGCCGCATGGCCGTCCTTCCGACCGCGACTGGTCGCTGGTCGCGGCGTAGCCGCGAAGTCCTGCTCGGCAAACAGGATCTACCGAAATCCGCGCCTGCACCAGCCTCGAAGGCAGGTTCAGGCGTTCGATTCGCGCCAGCCTGCCTGCCCACTACACTGTCCAGCTTGTGCAGCAGATATGGAAAGCGGGAGCTAAGTACGTGGAAAGAAAATGGACGTTTCACCCTCACGACGAAGCGGGAATTCGTCACCTGAGCGGACAATTGAAAGTCTCTCCGCTGCTGAGTCAGGTTTTGCTCGCGCGCGGCTTCTCGCAGGTAGATTCTGCCAGGGCATTTCTCGGCGCGAAACTCAGTGACCTGCACGATCCGTCGGAGCTGCCAGGCATCAACGCCGCAGCTGATCGGATTGTTCAGGCGATTCAGGACAAGCGCCGCATCACGATCTATGGAGACTACGACGTCGATGGAGTCACGGGTACCAGCATTCTGTGGCACTGTCTGCAGCTGAGCAACGCGACGGTTGACTACTATATTCCCTGTCGCCTGGAAGAAGGCTACGGCCTGAACAATGCCGCTCTGCAGCAACTGCATGAAGAAGATCCACAGCGACTGGTCGTGTCCGTCGATTGTGGCATCGCGAGTGTTGCTGAAGCTGCAATGGCCAGAAAAATTGGACTCGACCTGATCATCACTGACCATCACCATATCGGATCGCAGCTTCCCGATGCGCTGGTACTTGTGCATCCGCGCCTGCCGGGGTCAACGTATCCGTTTGGTGACCTTTGTGGTGCAGGCGTCGCTTTTAAACTCGCGTGGGCAATCTGTCAGCGACTGGGCGACGGAAAAAAGGCCAGCCCCCGCATGAAGGAATTTCTCAAGCAGGCGGTGGGACTGGCGGCCCTCGGAACCGTCGCCGACGTCGTCCCGTTGCTGGGCGAGAATCGCGTCATCGTGCGTTACGGTCTCCAGACAGTGCGTGAACAGTCCTCACTGGGCATGAAAGCATTGATGCGCGTGGCAGGTCTGTTCGACAAACCCGAACTTCGGGCGGATGATATCGGTTTTGGCCTGGCGCCGCGGATCAACGCGGCTGGTCGACTCGGGCAGGCTCGCCTGGCCGTCGAATTGCTGACAACCGAGAACGCCGAGCGTGCCACAAAGCTGGCGGAGTATCTGGATACGCTCAACAATAATCGCAAAACCGTTGAACGGCGGATTCTGAAGCAGGCCAGAGAGATGGTGGCAGAAAATCCTGAATGGGAAAAGCACAAGACGCTTGTACTTGCCCATCACGACTGGCATCCCGGAGTGATTGGGATCGTTGCCAGTCGCGTGACAGAGGAATTCGGCAAACCGACGGTTCTGATCGCGCTGCGCGACGATGGAACCGGTCAGGGGTCCGGACGTTCATGGGCAGGCTTTGATCTGTACTCGGGTCTGGAATCCTGTCGCGAACATGTTGTCAGCTTCGGAGGTCACAAAGCGGCTGCGGGTGTGCGCCTGAAAGCTGTCGCAGTTGGTGCTGTGCGGGAAACACTGGCGTCCTGGGCAGCGGCGAACTTCCATCCAACGGCGGCGGATACCGAATTGCGAATCGATGCCGAAGTGTTGCTTTCGGAAGTCACGTTTCCCGCCGTGCGTGAACTGGAACGCCTGGGTCCGTTTGGTCAGGAAAATCCGCAGCCACGTTTTGTCGCGTCGCGCGTGGAGCTCGCGGAACCACCAAAAACGATGGGTGAAGGTGACCGCCATCTGGCGATCAGGGTTCGTCAGCAGGGAACAACCATGCGCGGTGTGGCGTTCGGCCGAGGTGAATGGGCCGCACAACTGCAATCAACAGTCGGGCCAATCTCAGTGACGTTCGCACCGGTGATCAACACATTCAATGGCTTCAATAAAGTCGAACTGCATCTGATCGACTGGAAGCCAGCCGCTGCGGTCCAACAGGCGGCTGGCTAGTTCCGCTTCCTTTTCGAGACATGTTGCAGATGAGTCAGGTTTCAGTCGTATTTGGCAGAAACCGGCCACCGCTCATGAACATGCCGTTGTCGCAGGGAGAGCACCATTCAACACGGACGTTGTACTGGAACTCTCGAGTTTCACTGGCCATGCGGACAATCACATCGCCCGGTGTGACAGCTCCGCGATGCAGCATACCGATTCCGGTGCGACTGATTTCTCGAGTCATCGCAGCAATCGTGTTCCCCCGTTGAGTGCGGATTTCTGCCGGCACTGACAGTTCAAGTCGTTCGTTCTCGCGGTTGTTCGACGCGTTCACCTTCCCGATGCTCTCGAGGATTCGGCGAAGGTCATCGAGCGTAGGACGGCTCCAGGGATCGTGAGTCATCAGGAAACTCCTGCCGCAATTCCGGCAATGCGGAATAGCTTAGGACCGGCGCAGAAATAACTGTCGTCTTCCAGACGTGGGCCACGTTTATCACGTGCCTGGCACGATGGAATCGTGCCCCACTTATTTCTGTTTCAGTCCTAACCAAGCGGCTGTTTGTGGTTGTGTTGCCGAGCCACGACTGGAAAGTCGCGGCCCATAATGGCAACACTACGTCGCAACCGGGCCGACAGCTGTGGGTCCTGATCAGAATTCCTGCGTGGTCCTACCCGTTCGCTGGTCAGCCATTCATAGTCAGTCGCCTTGTACGGCCTGGCGCGAACAGCAGAGCGATAACGATTACGCCGCCTATGAGCAGCAGCCAGTTGCGTGTCGAGAAAGACTGCACGAGCCCCGGTCGAGTTGTAGCGGAACCAACATCGCTGACGGATTCCTGTCCCGAACCTGGTGCCACTGGAGCCGCCGTAAATCGGGCATCGCTAAGGGCTGAAGTTTCGGTTGCGACCGAATCGCTGATTACGTGTGATTGAACCTTTCCGTAATTTGCTGTGACAATTCCATGTTCGTTCGAAGGTGCCGAGGCGTTACTCAAACGAATACTCGATGACTTCACAATGGAATGTTCAGCGCCTTCAACATTTCCGGCAGATGCCGGTGGCGCACCGAATGAGGCATGGTGTGTATGTTCGTTGCCACTGCGGGAGTTGATCTGAGCGTGACGAGCAAAGGCGTCTGCGAGATGATCACGATTGCGGTCGGACCGAGATTCAGGTTTCTCGTGTCGCGAATTTTCCGACTCGAATTCTTCCGAATTCGCAGATTTCTGCGACCACGCACTGGATCGAGCGATGTGGCGATCGGTCGACTCCGTACCGAATGAGGTCTCAGGCTGTGGCAGGCGCTGACTCTGCCGGGCCGCGGCCGCTCCAAAGAGTGCTTCTGCGTCGGCCACATTGATGTCCAGCGCGGCAGATTTTTTCTCTGGAATCTGGGTGGTGGTGTTTGTCACCTGAGCTCCCTCCCGGGATGCCTCACTGCCGACTATTCCAATGAGCTGATCAAACGCGGCGAGCGAGTTTCCTGATTTCTTCGCGGTCGAAGCACTGCGATGTGAATCCTGTAACTGTTCAGCATCAGCGTTGCGCTGAAATTCAGAAGTCGTTTCGTCGCCTTCCTGTTGGGCTGCCAGAAGAAAATCGAACTGATCTATCTGGCGTTCCGCAAGACTCGATAATTCACGTTTCTTCGACTCAACCCTGGTCGAAACTTTTTGTCGTCGATCATTCCCGACCGCAGTTGCTTCCTTTTCGGATTGCGCCACTGTCCCGACGGAATTCAGGAGAAAATGCTGTTCAAATCGTTTTGCGAGTGCGTCATCTTCGTCGGCGCTTTTGCTGCCGGTTGGATCGACTTTCCGCGATGCACCCAACGCGACTGCGTTCGTGTCAGCGACTGTCGATTCTGATTGATGCTGGTCCTTCCTGCTGCCACTGATTGCGTCTTTGGCGGATTTCGGCTTCGGGCTGCCCTGAACAGCGAATTCATCTTCCACCTTCTTTGACTTTTCGTCGATCTTCGCAATTTCCGCATCGGGTACGGCATTGAATGATGGAGACTCAGGCCCGGCGGCAAGCTTTGGCTCCACGCTCAAAAACGGATCTGGTTCGACCGACTCTCGCTTTGCAAACGCACGACCCAGAAATCGTGGACTCCTGCCTGCGTCTTCCGAATCCGCATCCGAAGTATCGGCATCAACGACTGCGGACGTCTCTTCCTCTGTCGGCTCAGTCTTGCTGAACGGACGCCAGGACGAAAGTCGAGTCACCATTGATGATTTCTCAACTTCGTCGCCGGATACTTCAGTCTCGGCGACTGACTGTTCGTCGGTTTCCAGTTCTTCGAGCGAATGATACCCGTCTGTTTCATTTTTCGTGAACATATTCTTCAGGCCGCTTCCGGCACAGCCAACATGCGTGGCTGCGAAGAATACAAACAGACTGCCGCAAACGAGTTTATGATCGTGAGACATAGCAAGCGCCCTCCAGAGCCCGGACTTCACCCTCCGGGGCGAATTCATCACGCAGTCGTGCGCGACAGAACGAAGTCCTCCAATTGTATCGGCGGAAACGAATCGTTCTGAGAAAACCGTTGTGACGAAGAGTCCGGTTCTTTCCGGAACGCAGGCTCGTCAATCCGGTTGCGTCAGAGACAGAAGCGTGGCGATCTGCGAAAGCTGTTCAGCGGTCAGCCCCTGGGATTCCTGTCAGCAGCTGAAATCCCGAAAGTTTCGTTCAAGATGCATGCTGTTATGGTGCCGACTTTTCCGGGGCAACTTCGTACGGCTGTCTGGCGTTGGTGCGACGAGGCGGCTCCAGGTAGTGATAGCCCGTGTTTGGATTGTTACGATCGAACGCAAACGCATCGCGGTTGCGGAGGAAATGTCTCAGGTAAGAAACGGGGATCGCAAATCCAAGTCCCTCGCCAAAGCTAAGCTTCATATTGATGACACCGACGACCTGCCCCTTGTCATTGAACAACGGCCCGCCACTGTTGCCGGGATTGATCTGGGCCGTCGTCTGAATGTAAACAATGCCATTCATGTTGCGACTACGGGTGCTCACGATACCTTCGGAAACGGATCGTTCCAGTCCCAGTGGACTGCCAATCGCAAACACAGAATCGCCTTCACGGTGGCTGTCGTCCTCAGCGATGTAGAC
>JAYUVA010000830.1:0-4245 GCA_043754375.1 Candidatus Kuenenia sp.
AATCTATCTGCGATTGTGACAGAATGCGGCGCTTGCCGGATTCCTGTTTTTCAGCTGCCGCTTGCGCCAGGTCTTCATCGCTGCCGGCGACCAACAACGCAAGGCAATTAGGTACCAGTCACCTTGACAAAAGGATTTACGGTTTCTACGCTACTGTAGTCGGGTGGTGCGTTTTGTTTTTGGGGGAGTCGTGCGATGCCACGGGTGAATCGGCGGGAGATTTTTGCGGATGCGGAGATTCAGGTGTTTCATGTGATCAATCGCTGTGTGCGGAGAACATTTCTGTGCGGGTCGGATCGCAAAACAGGCAGGGATTTTTCGCATCGGAAAGACTGGATCCGTGATCGGCTGGAGCAACTGGCCGGAATTTTTGCGATGGATGTCATGGGATTTGCCGTGTTGAGCAATCACATGCATGTGGTCGTGCGGACTCGACCGGATGTGGTGGCGACATGGTCGGACGACGAGGTTGCCGTGCGTTGGTGGAACTTGTTTCCACAACGGCGGCTGAAAGATGGCTCTGCGGCGGAACCCACAGAATTCGAACTCAGTCACATCCGCAATGACGCCTCCGGTCTGAAAGAGAAGCGCAGACGATTGTCGAACGTGTCGTGGTTTATGAAGTGTCTGTCCGAGCCGATCGCGAAACGCGGGAATCGTGAAGAGGAGGTTACCGGCCATTTTTGGGAAGCGCGTTATAAGGTCCAGCCGCTGCTGGATGAAACGGCGATCGCGGCGTGCATGGCGTATGTGGATCTGAATCCGATTCGAGCGGGAATTGCGTTGACTCCGGAGACAAGTGATTTCACCAGCGTGCAGGAGCGCATTCTGGATCGGCAGTCGGCGGTGAATATTGGAGACGCATCGCACCCCCCCTCATCCGGCCTGTCGGCCACCTTCTCCCCCGATGCGGGGGAGAAGGGAGATCGTGGAAATTTGCAGGATCACTGCATCGAGCATGGTGAGCGTGCGGGTTGGCTGGCACCGATTGCTCTTGATTCTCCTGGGAAGAAAGTTCGCGAGAACCAGTCTTCTCGTCGCGCCAGCAACAAGGGCTGTCTGCCGATGACGCTGGATCAGTATCTGAAGTTGCTGGACTGGACGGGTCGTCAGCTTCGCAAAGACAAGGCTGGCAGGATTCCGTCTGAGTTCGAACCGATTCTGGAGCGTCTGGACTGCAGTGCGGAATCATGGCTGGATCTGGTGCAGAATTTCCGCAAACGTTTTCGGACCGAAGCGGGTCGTGCGGCAACAATGCAGAGTGTGAGTTCACTTCGCCGCTCCCGCCGCCGCGCCAATTCGTCGGCGTGACGTGAATCAAAAGCCGGGCCTGAAGCACAAAAAGTGGCGGGAACGTGGCGCGAACCACTGTTGCCAATGGCCCCGCAGACGCCTTCCTGAGCAACTACCTCATACGGCTTCTGCCTTTCGTCGGGCGCGAAAGCGTTCGTTGGGATACGGATGAGTGACTCGGGGAAGAGGGAGATGCAGAGGCACAAGGCGCTGCATTCGCTCCCATGTCCAGCCACGGCGGCCCCGCTGGCTGCGTTTGCGGATCGCGGATAAGCAGAGACGAGAGACCTCATCGACAAATCGATACTGTTGCCTGGCACGGCATGGTAGTTCAATCGTTGCCGACAGCTGCAACAGCGGTCCCTGCCCTAACCAATGAGAGTGAAGCTGCGGGGTTGATCGCGACTTGTCGCGACGGGCGACCACACGAGATGGATTCAATAACAAGACGGCGACGTTGAGCGGCGGTCCGCCCCAGAATGGTTCGCCTTGCGGCGAAAGTCCTTTCCGGCAGAAAATGGCGCTCAGTTGCACGAGAACCCGTCCACGTTCACAATGCCCGTCACAATCCGCTTCAATCCGGCCGGCACGATGCGTCGAGGGAATCTTCGTTGACAATCTTTCTGAAAATCATCAACCGCGAAATACCTGCGGATATTGTTTACGAAGACGACCTGTGCCTGGCGTTCCGCGATGTCACTCCACAGGCTCCGGTGCATGTGTTGCTCATTCCTAAGAAGCCGATTGTCTCGTTGCGTCAACTTGCTCCGGTCGATGCGGAACTTTGTGGACATCTGCTGCTGACGGTTCCCAAAGTCGCGGATATTCTCGGTCTTGATGGCGGTTATCGGACTGTTGTCAATACAGGCGCGGACGGTGGACAGAGTGTCTACCATCTGCACATCCACATCCTTGGCGGCAGGCCAATGTCATGGCCGCCAGGCTGATCAGCGACGACTCAATCTCGTCTGCAATCGCCGAACAGACTTCTGACCTTCAATTTCTCCCACCTCAAACTCCCACGGATCATGTCTATGAAATGGCTCATCAACTCAGCAACCGTGTTTCTGCTGACAATGGCTTTCCTGCCAATCAGCCAAACTGCTTCCGCCGACGATGGCAGTGAACGCCCCGGCGTGAGCATGGCCGTTGCCGCCACAAAGCTGGCGGAAATCCTGCCCGCTGAGCTGAAGCAGAAGATGATGTACGGCTACGACGATCCGGAGCGGCTCAACTGGCACTTCATCCCACGCGATCGCAACGGAGTTGTGCTGTGGGATCTGACCGGGGAATCGCGTAAGGCTGCGGACGAACTGGTGAAATCAGGACTTTCGGCAGCTGGGTATGCAAAGACGTTACAGGTGCGCAGCCTTGAAGAAGTGTTGTACCTGTTCGAAGAAGGCGAGGAAGAATATCGCCGCAACCGCCGACATCCTCATAAGTACCACATCACAATTTTTGGTACGCCCGGTCCAACCGGCAAATGGGGCTGGCGTTTTGAAGGTCATCACTTATCACTGAATTTTATGATTCAGGACGGTGTCATCGTCAGCAGCACGCCGGAGTTCTTCGGGGCTAATCCGGGACTCATCGATGGTGGTCCGAAACGCAGCTTGCGCGTCCTCGGCAAACGCGAAGATCTGGCACGCGATATTCTGAAGTCATGTACTGAGGCGCAGCAGAAACAGATGTGGATTGCGAAAGAAGCACCGGACGATATTCGTGGTGCCGGGGAGGCTCAGCCGGTTGTGACGGAAGCCGTGGGTCTGCGGTACGCCGATATGTCTCCTGAACAGCAGACACTGCTGCGAAAACTGGTTGCTGAATATGTCACCGCCATGCCCGTGCAGGTCGTCCGCGATCGCATGCAGGCCATTGAAAAATCCGGGATGGACGATGTCCGCATCGGCTGGTGGGGCGAATCGGAACGGAATCAGCGACATCACTACATCGTCCAGGGGGAATCGTTCATCATTGAGTACAATAATACTCAGAACGAAGCCAACCACGTTCACGCCATGTGGCGCAACATAGGTGGCGACTTTGCGCTGCCTGCAAAGAAGTAGTTCACAGCGTTTTTTAAAAAGTCAGAATTCCTGCATGCTCCAATTGCCCCAGAGTTTTCGCCTTTCCAATGGTCTGCTTGTCATTGTTGAATCAATGCTGGATGTACAGTCGGCAGCCGTGACGCTGCTGGTGCCTGCCGGAGGTGTGCGCGATGCCGACGGGCGGTGCGGGACCGCCGCGATTCTGACGGAAATGTTTACGCGCGGGGCGGGGGGATTGTCCGCGCGTGAACTCAGCGCGGCAATGGACAATCTCGGTCTGCAGCGGAGTGTCCATGTGGGAAACGCGCATGTGACGTTTTCTGCCGCGACAACTGCTGATCGTATCATTGATGCGCTGCCTTTCATCGGTCGCATGGTTACCGAACCACACCTGGCCGATGAGGAATTCGATCCTGCACGGGATCTTGTCGAACAGAGTCTGATGTCGATGGAAGACGAGCCGCGTCAGCGGCTGGGAAAAGTACTGCGTCAGTACAGTTACGCCGCTCCGTGGGGAAACTCGTCGGAAGGAGAACTCACCGATCTGCCTGCGATTACGATTGCCGACGTGCGACGCCACTACCAGCATTTCATGCGCCCCGATGAAGCGATTTTGGGCATTGCAGGAAACGTCAACTTCGATCAGATTCGTGAAACGACAGAAACTGCGTTCGGCGGCTGGGAATCAGCGCCGGTGTCTGACCTCGCCATTGGCACATTGCCACTGTCGCCGTGTCACATCGAACATGATTCAGCTCAGACGCATATTGGCCTGGCATGGAACACGGTGCCTTATCGAGATGAGCGCTACTTCGAAGCCTGGGCTGCCGTGAGTCTGCTCAGTGGTGGCATGAGTTCCCGATTGTTCACCGAAGTTCGTGAACGCCGCGGACTGTGCTACGCC
>JAYUVA010000831.1:0-6378 GCA_043754375.1 Candidatus Kuenenia sp.
TTTTCGACCGCCGATTTTCAACAAAGGTTCCTGGGAAGGTTTTCATGGTGGCTGGCCCATGACGATGGTCATGGATCTGTGCAAGTCGCTGCCTGAACAATACACGGTCGAGCCTCGAGTGCATCTGGGGAAGAATTTCGAAGTCGATGTCTGCACTTTCGATGTTGCGGAGGAAACTGGATTTGGGTCGAGCTCATTTGGATCGGGCCCAGTCACTGAGACCTGGGCTCCGCCGGAACCGACGCTCATGCTGGAACTCGACCCAACCGAAATCCACGAATACGAAGTGTTGATCTTTGATCAGCAGCGAGGCCGTGAATTGGTCGCCGCGATCGAACTCGTCAGTCCGGCAAACAAGGATCGACCCGAAACTCGCCAGGCATTTGTATCGAAGTGCGCAGCGCTATTACAGAAGAAGATCTGTGTTTCGATTGTCGATCTGGTGACAGTGAAGCATTTCAACCTGTACTGCGAAGTGCTGGATGTCTTCTGTCAGACAGATCCCGCGTTCGCTCCAGACCCGCCATCGACCTACGCGGTCACGTGTCGCAGTCACAGTCTGGCGACGCGTTCGCGATTCGAGTCGTGGGCTTATCCAATGGTCGTCGGCCAGCGGTTGCCTGTCCTGCCGATCTGGCTGGACAACGACCACGCCATTTCTCTGGACCTCGAAGTTTCGTATCAACAGACGTGCAGCGCGCTGCGATTGATTTGATGCTCGGGCTCCACGATTCATTTTGACGGAATCGAGCGGCGGTGATACAATGGTCTACCAGTGTGATAACAGCACGGGAGAACTGAAAATGATCAAGAATTTAGTCAAACACGGCAACAGTTGGGCACTCGTTATTGATCGCCCAATTCTCGATCTCCTGCAGATCGATCCTGAGTGTCCAGTGGAACTGACTACGGATGGTTCGTCCATCAGGATTGCCGCCGCCACGGACGACAGCCGGAAGGAAAAACTTCGGCAGGCAAGTAAAAAAGTGAATGCTCGTTACAAAAAAACATTTCAGAAACTTGCTGAGTAGGACGTCATGCCTGAGTTTCTGACGGTGGAAACCGCTGAGTTGGTGCGGCCGGTGCCTGATGCAACAGGTGCCAGTGACCGTGCCAACCCCGATATGAACAGGTAGGGCGCTCGACTGCTGCAATCTGTGTCTATCTGCGTCCATCTGTGGTTCAAACAGTGAGGTTTTCAAGCATGGCCGATTCCCAATTCCTGCTCAAGAATGAAACACATCAGATCATCGGCAGTGCGATGGAAGTTCTCAACGAGATCGGCCACGGTTTTCACGAAAAGATCTACGAGAACGCATTGGTGGTTGAGTTTGGGCTGCGTCGCATTCCAGTGATCCAGCAACCGGATTTCCCGGTCATCTACAAGTCGGTGAACGTCGGAAGCTACGTTCCCGATCTGATCTGCTTCGATCAAGTCGTCGTCGATGCAAAAACAATCGAGGAAATCACAGACCACGACATTGGCAAGATGCTGAACTACCTGAAAGTGACCAACTTGCAGGTCGGCCTGTTGATCAACTTCAAACACCCGAAGCTGGAATTCAAACGCATCGCTCGGTGATGAATGAGACAGAAAGTTTTTTCACCACAGATGAACGCAGATGGACACAGATTTTGCGAAGGGTTGTTTTGGGTTGGTCTTCATCTGTGTTCATTTGCGTCCATCTGTGGTTCGCCTTGATTGAGTTCGCTAGTTTCCCCACTTCGTGATGTGTGCGATTGTAGAAGTTTTTAGAATTCAAAAAAAGAGCCTGGCGTGAATTCACGCAGAGGCGCCAATTGTGTGACACCATCGTCGCGATTCAATGCGAGCGACAAGTCAGTGAATTCAGCATCTGTACCGCGATAACGCTACGCCGCGTCCACAAAAGAATATTTTCAACAGTTTGGATGGCCCCGAGTCTCGCCTGAACTTCAAACACGCGAAGCTGGAATTCAAACGCGTCGTGCGGTGATGAATGAGACAGAGCGTTTTTTTTACCACAGATGAACGCAGATGGACACAGATTTTGTGAAGGGTTGTTTTGGGGTGGTCTTCATCTGTGTTCAGTTGCGTTCATCCGTGGTTCGCCTTGATTGAGTTCGCTTGTTTCCCCACTTCTTGATGCATCTGTGAAAAGAGGACAACATCTGTGAAAAGGGGACAATGTACTTTATGCATAAGTAGAATGTCCGCTTTTTCCCTTTCTCTTTCTCTTTTGTGGCAGAATCAGCATTCAATCACTTGCTGGTGTTTGAATCAATTTCGTGGATAAGTTCTTCAATTGCGTCTGCTTGACTTGCGTGAGTGTTCCTGCGGATTCTGCCCTCTGCGTCAATCAGAAACTCCGACGGCCAACCAGTCACATTCCATTGATACGCAATCGAGTCGATTGAATCCATTGGTCCGTTCTGAAAACTACGCCAAGTGATGTTTTCAGAAGTCAGCACAGGACGAAGTCGTTCAAGGTTCTCGTCACTGTTGACTCCGATGAGAGCAAAGGGGCGATCCTTGAATTTGGTGACGAGCGACCGCTCGTCCGGATACTGACTCCGACAGGGGCCTCACCAATGGCCCCAGAAACTCAGCAGGACAACCTTGCCACGATAGTCGCTGAGTCGAAATGTCACTCCATCCAGATCTGGTCCTTCGATTTCCGGAGCGATCTGACCAGGCTGGAGGCTTCGCAACTCGAACAGCTCTGCCTCTGCACGATTGGCCAATGTGCCACCAAAACTGGAATCGATGTCGGTATAGTTTGCGGAAACGTCTTCGTACAGTGCTTCCACATCGCTGCGTGTTGCCTCGTGATTTCGCCAAAACTCGATTGTCGTGTTCGAATACAGCGTTCGAATTCGACTCATCCATTCTTCGTCATCAAATCGAGCTTTTGAGGCGTGAATACGTTTGTAGTATTCCGCCAGGCTGAACTTTGCGGTAGCCTGGACACTGCGATGTGGCGATTCCATGAGAGTCTTCAGTCTCGTCTCACTCAGCGGGCTGGAGGAATCAGATCTCAGGCTTAGTGCCACAGAACGCATATGCTCCGACTGAAGATGTCTGGAAAACAAAGTCTCCCGTGCTTGATTGGCCTCGGCGGACGCAGCGTGAACGGCGACCCATGCCAATGCCTCTGCCGCCACTGGGCTGTCGGGATGATCCTTAGCCAGTTGAGAGTATTTCGCCGTAAAGTACTTTGTATTCGGAAACAACCGGCTGAAAGCCTGTTCGGCTTCCTCCTCAGAGTTGGCCGCATCATAGGCTTTCTGATAGCGATCCAACACACCCTGGTACTCAGACTTGATAGTCTCAAGTTGTTCGGCGGGCGACTTCGATGCACAGCCTGAGATCACGCTTGTAAACAGCAATGCCAGGTTGATGACACGATATGAGTACGGAAACGATTTCATTTTTGATTCCAGACACAGCAAGCGTCGCGCATTTTTTTGGGCTCCACTGCGTGCGTTTTATACTCGCGCCGACATAGTCAAAGGCAACATTCGGATTCGCATTCATCGCTCGCAGACCCACAGACTTTACCACCAGTCGTTGAGGTTCGGAAGCCTCTACGCCAGTGGCCTGGTCAAGCAGGCCTGCCACAACAATGACTGACATGGAGCAATCTGTCGCAATTCGTTACTCGGAGCGTGACGGGCACTACAAAAACAGTTAGTGGTGGCGAGTGCCGCGCGGCTCATGAATCTCAACAGCCTCCTCTTGCACTGTCGCCTGCGGCTTGCCGTTAAACGAACAAGTCCCATGAAGCCCAATCATCATTTCGTATTGTGGCTCACTACATCCCTTTGCTGACGAACGCTTCTCAGGTGAAGGGAAGAGTTGCCGTGTTGATTCCCACGCGGAATTCAGCGGGCACTCGGTTCCCACAGGTTTTTGAGCTTCACCGCCGCGCCGTCTTGTGATTTGCTTTCTTCGGCGGCCTGCATTAACGCGAAGATTTCCAGCGTTTCCGCCGGGGGCACTGGTGCAACGCCCGTTTTGAAGAACCGGGCGATTTCGATGGCCAGTCCTTCATAGCCAACGTATTTGTCGGTCGTCGGAACGATTCCGTTCACGGGAACGCCGTGTCCATAAATGCCTGCAGTCGATACTCCTGTTTCGCCGAAAACGGTGGCGCTGTATTTCACCGCGCCTTGTTTGATGCCGCGATATGTCCCGACCCGACCATCGTTCCAGACAGCTGTGATCGATTCTGTTGTCGGAGTCGATGCACAGGTCACCGACATGACGCCCGGTCCCATAATCGTATACAGCGTCTCGATGCTGTGCAGCGGTCGTGTGAATTTGTCCGCTTCGGCCGCATCGACATTCCAGCCGCCATAAACATCGCATCCGATGACGCGCCCGACCTCGGGATGATCACGCATGCCGCTGAAACCAGTATTGTAACGGTGTTGCGAACTACTCCAGCAGGGTGTTCTGGTCTCTTCTGCGAGCTTCAGAATTGCGACGGCGTCTTCCGGAGACGAAGCGAGCGGTCGGCTGATGAACAGAGGCTTACCGGCTTTCAAAACGGTCGTCGCCTGCGACAAATGCAATCGACCGTCCATGCTGAAGATCATGATCGCATCGCACTTCGCCAGGAGTTCATCGACTGAATTGACCATTTCGATCGGCGGGACCGCGTCTTTGGGATCGGCCGGGTTCTGATAGAAATTCAGAAGCTGTTCCTTCCATTGGGCGAGCAGTTTGTCGCTGTCAGGGTAGTCGTCGCTGCCGATCGGATAAGCCGCCACGACGCGCACGCCTTCAAAAACTCCCTCCGCGTGCGGCTTGTTCAGGAATTCCGTGTAGGCGACGGAACCATAGTTGTCGATTCCCAGAATTCCGATCTTGATCAGGTCGGCCGCCTGGGCCGAGGAGATTCCCAGGGAAATGACCACGAACAGACTCAAAAATCGACGCAGCATGCCAAAACTCCGAGCGCAAGTGGACAGGGAACCGTTCACGACTTCACTGCGAATCATACAGAACCGTCAGCCGTTGTCACGGACCTTATGCACAGTTGAAAATACACCTCGGCTGCTTTTTCCAGCTGCCCGATGTCAATGAATTCGTCTTTGGTATGCGCCTGCTGAATTGATCCAGGCCCAAACACGATTGAGGGAACTCCGGCGGCGCAGGTTTGGGAGGCGTGTGTGCCGTAAGGAACTCCGACCACTGCATGTGGTCCATCGACGGCAATGACGCACTCGAGCACTGCGTTTGCCAATGCCGCGTTATTGGCATCGGTCAATGCCGCGCACTCAATCCATGGCGGGTCAAATTCAAAGTCGAAGCTCAGGCGTGCCGCGAGAAATTCCCGAATGCCGGCGACAACTCGCTCACCGTCTTCGCCGGGGGTCACGCGGCGATCGACTTCGATCACACATTCATCCGGGACGATGTTGACACTGGTTCCTCCGTTGATTTTCCCGACGCTCAAAGTTGCGCTGCCACACAGCGGATGGGCTTTCACGGTCCGCGCCAAGTTTTTTGAGTATTCCTGAAGGGCTGATACAAGTTCGGCCATGCGGTAAATGGCGTTAATGCCCTGAGTCGGATCGGAACTGTGGCAGGCACGCCCCTTTGTGCGAATCTTGAAGCGTGTGACTCCACGATGAGCTACGACGACGTCCAGTCCTGTCGGTTCTGCGATCACCGCAACGTCTGGCCTTGTCGCTAAGAGATTTGTTCGTCGCTTGCCTGCGGACCAATAGCTCACGAGATCCGTAATGCCGGTGATCGTGGCCTCTTCGTCGCACGTGCAACTGAGCACGACATTCGCGGCTCCTGCGGGTTGTTCCAGGATCAGTCGGCGAAACGCAAACAGCATGGCCGCCATTCCACCTTTGACGTCACACGCCCCGCGCCCCCACAGCCGTCCGTCTGCGATCTTTGGTTCAAACGGAGCGATCGTCATTCCGGCAACAGGGACCGTGTCCTGATGTGCGTCGAGAAGGATGGTGAAATCTGCCCCAGGCGAATTGTATCGAGCAATGACGTTGTCACGACCGGGGCTGACTTCGAGACGTTCGTGCGACGCCCCGATCGCACGGAAAAAATCAACCAGCCAGTCGCTCACACGGCCCTCAAAACAAATTGCCAGATCCACCGGGCCCCCCATCGGATTCACACTGGGAAGAGCTACCAATTCGCGCAGAATATCGACGACCGTCGAGTACTGATATTCGTCTGCCATGACTGTGGACTTTCTGTGTTTTTGTGAGCGGCAAGGCGCTAGCCGTTTTTTTAAGTATTTCTGCATTGTACACCTGCGGCTAGCGGTCTGTTGATTTAATCGTTTAACGGCAAGCCGCAGGCGTCGGCGCAAGCAGTCACTGTCGCCTGCGGCTTGCCGTTAAACGAAAACTCATCCA
>JAYUVA010000832.1:0-3509 GCA_043754375.1 Candidatus Kuenenia sp.
GGCCTTGGCCAGTTGCACGACAGCCGAACCAACACCGCCCGTGCCGCCGTTGACGAAAACCACTTCACCCGCCTTCAATCCGCCATGCAGGAAGAGTCCCAGATGTGCCGTGATTCCGACGAGTGCTCCTGCGGCGGCCGATTCGCTGCTGACTCCGTCGGGAATCGGATACAGCCACTGTTCGTCAATCGCACAGTATTCGGAAAAGGATCCCTGACGACCCGACAATCCCTGGTTGCTGCCCCACACGCGATCACCAATCCTGAATCGTTCGACGCCCGATCCAATGGATTCGACAACACCAGCAATATCGCAGCCGATGATGTACGGATTCGGCAACACCGCCTTGACGATGCCTGCTCGGATATACGTGTCGATCGGATTGACTGCCACCGCTTCGGTACGCACAAGCACCTGACCGTTGCCTGCCTGGGGAGTCGCCACATCCTTCCATTGGATGATGTCCGGCTTTCCGGTTGTCGTGATCACTGCGGCTTTCATAGAAACATTCCCTGGCGAGCGGCATACGTCAGCCTGCCGGTACATTGTGATTTAAAAATATTCCTGATTTCAAGCGGCACATAACAACACACACGCACATCGCAATCAGCGTCAGGATACTGACACTTGCTCCCAGCATAAAACTTCCCGGTCGATACGTCCATGTGATCGTATGTTCGCCGGCAGCGACACGAACACTGCGCCGAAATCCGCGAGACGTCATCGGAATCGAATCAACGCCGTCGATAGTCACGCGCCAGCCTGGATACATGAGTTCGCTCGTTGAAACAATCGCATCGTCAGTCAAGGCAACCCGAAATTCCTGCCGCGACGGACGTTGTTCAAGCCATGAGAGATTGTTCAACGAAGCAGCGGGCTCAGCAGTCACTCGACCAGTTGCCAACTTCAACCGATAGAGATAACACGCCGCATTTCCACGCCCCCAGACTCGATTTAAAAAACTGTCCGGTGCCGCGCGGACCAGTTCCAGTTGCGGAGAAAGTTTTGCAATCGCGTCCTGTGTCAAAACATGCGTCACAGCAAGCTCGCGCAGTCGATCGACATCCTCCGTTGACGGAAATTCGGAATCACCCGCTTTCATCTGCAGCGAATTCTGTTTGTCAAAGTATTCCGCAGGACCCAGTCCCAGATACTGCGGCACGCAACTTACGCCAAACAGATCGCCCACGTTCGGTCCCGGAGCGAATAGCCTCCCGCCGGGTTGATCCGCAAACTCAGCGGCAACCCAACTGTCGTTCAAACCGGCGATTGGCGGCGTCGCCACAATCTGCGCGTCGCACACCGGCGCGTCACCAGATGACAGGAGATCAGGCAACGTCAACACGGCAATCAGAGCCGTGATCACAAATCGCATCGCGCGAGATTTCCGTCGCAACAACACATCAAGCACCAGTCCGGCAATGATCGCGAAACCCATCGTGGTGATGATCGTATATCGACCCGGTCCCATGAAGAATCCGAAACCAGGCAGATGTTTTGTCACCGGGACGAGCCACCCAAACGCATAAACGATCGCCACGCCAGACAGGACAAGCCAGACTTTCCAATGCGCCGTCCCAAATCGCTGGCGCACCGGATACTGCATCAGACACAACACCAGACCCAACGGTATCAACCCGACGTACAGATGGGCTTCGACCTGATTCGTGCCGGAACCCGACATCAGGAATGGAAACTCCATCATCTTCTGCGACTGCACAATCTCCGGCGAATGCCAATACCACCAACTGGCAACGAGTTGGCTCAAATACACCGGCGGCATGTGACCATAGGCCGGATCGAACGCCGAGTTGCTGCCATCGCGCTGACTCATTTGCCGCAGCTCAAGTGTCGGAATCAATTGCACTGCAGCCAGCAGGATGCCGAGGGCGATGACACCTGTCACGAACGCGCCTGCTTTGATTCGACCGAGCGACTCATTGTTGCCCGTGTCTCCGACGCGGGAACGTCCCTCCACCAGCACCGCATAACCAAGGCAACACAACTGTGTGATGAACGCCAGCGTAAAATGGCCGGCCAGTAAATGTGTCCCAAATGCCAGTGCCAGGAGACATCCAGCGGATCGACTCGGGCGGCTGATGAGTCGATCCGTCAACCACAGACAACACGGAAACCAGACGCCGCCAATGATGCTCCATTCCAGCGACAGCCTCGCCGGAAACCAGCCGTACACAAACACCATCGCCGCAAACAGCGACGAAAGCTGACTCAACGACTGACACCGACAAAACCGCCATGCAAACACAAACGCCAACGCATAGTGCAGCATGATGCTGGCATTGTACGCCGTATTGATATCAGTCAGGCGATACAGAACCTGATTCGTCGGATAAAAAACCCCCGCCTGGCTTTCCGCATGCAGCGGATACCCGAGCGACGTCCGATCATGCCACAGCGGCAACTCACCATGCGCGAAAGCGTCTGCCATCACTTGCTTTTGAGGAAAGAAATACGGATACGTATCGCCTCCGACAACCCCGCCGCCCATCAGCAATTCGCGCCAGACACCCAACGACAACGCACAGCCGATCGTGATGGCGACGCACCAGTCTGGTCTGGTGACATGCCGAGCCGGCGTCACTTTGCGCTGCGAAGTGGTCTGTTGCTGGACGACAGTGTGACTCATGTAACCGTTCACGACATTTCGAGAATGACAGTTTAAACCACAGATGGACACGGATGAACACAGATTGACGGTGGATTTCTATCTGTACTACTCACAGTTGAATTCTTGTTGTGCCGCGAAGGTTTTCCGGTGCTGTTGCTGGAATTCTGGTCCAATGCGACAGAAAAATGATGGACAGAAAAATAAAAGACAAACACTGTGAACCAACTGCGATTCATTTTTCTGTCACTCATTTTTCTGTCGCAGCTGTTTCCGTGTGAATGGCGAACCGAGTTCTCACTGTCACGATGGGCTGCGGGCGAAGCCCGCGCTGGGTGAATTTGTGTTTATCTGTGGTTGCGTGGGCAGGTTTCGTTCGGCGGCGTGAACGGTTACCGACTCATGTCACATCGGCATCAAAGACGCGGACCTTGTCCCACGATTCTTTGTGTTCAGCAATAAACTTCAGATGATCTTCGATCGTTTGATAGGCATCATGAGCGGCACGCGAATCGAAGACGATATTCAGACAAACGTCGAAGGCGTGGTCGTTGACCGGTCGAGCGTACTCCTTTGCCAATGTTCCAGCGGCAAAAAACTGCACTCCCGGATGATTCTTCAGATACTTATGACAGGCATCCACAAGTGCCTGCACATTGGCTGGCGAAGAATCTTTGAGTTTAAAGAACACCACATGAGACAATTTCTGACCAGTTGCCACGGGAAGCCTTTTTTCAGAGCATTGAATGTAAAGACGTCAGCAGATTCAAACGCGATCCGCCGCCAGCCGTCCAGTATGACACCTAACCCCGCCGCTTCAACCGTTAAGCCCGGCAATCAGCTGCAGCCACATTTGCCAGCCACATTTGGCAGTGGATGATGC
>JAYUVA010000833.1:0-5767 GCA_043754375.1 Candidatus Kuenenia sp.
GAGCTCTAAAAGCCAGCTTCAGAGCACTTACTGAACATTCACACCTCTGCTGGTTTTGAAGCGCCCATGAGTGGCTGGTTTTGAAGCGCCCAATGACACACGTAGCTCAAACGCAGTATGTGGATGGCATCACGCAAAAAAAAACACATGACGATCAGTCCACTTCGCATTCAACAGTTGCGACTGAAGGAGAACAACAACCCGACGAAGATTCTCGCCTTCCGACCAAGGGCAGTCATAAAGCTGTTCCAATAGAACCTCGATTTCGACGATCACCTCCAGTCCTTCGTCGGTAACAATCCCATCACTCATGAAGTCGCTGATTCTCGCAACTTCCAATCTCAATTGATCGCAGTGACGACGAAAAAGACTGTATTTGCTGCTTTGCTCAGCTCCGTCGCTACGTTTGTTTTGCTGAATTCCCGACGACGTTCTGTCGGCGTCATCTGAACGCTTGATTTCCATTCCGGACTGGCTTGAACTTACAGCAACCGCTCGGCATCGCTGATCAATTGGCGGTTGCGTAACTTGTTCTGTCAGCGCTAAAGGATCGCTCGTGTTTGCGTACTTCATTTGTCATCATACCCTATTACTGCGAAGTGACTTCCGTAGTAGCGTTTCCTGCCACGACCAACAATCTGAGAGGAAGTATGGAAGATCAAATTGTTCAGTGCTAAATTCTGATTCGAAAGCCACTTCAATTTCAAGCTGTGCAGCAAACGGCGAAACGTTCGGCTGCTGTTGACGAAGTTTCAGAAGTCCCTGCAACGCATCCCGCTGCCTTTCAGGCAACAGGCGCGTCCGCTGCATCAGCCGATCATCAAACGGAGGTTGCCGAACCTGCTTTACGCTCTTAGCCTCAAACCGACACCTGCGCGATACCTGAAATTCACGCCATTCGGTGTCTTCTTCAGTGCAGATTACAAAGTGTAAGGCAGTCTGCTTACCTCCCATCGCGGAAACCAATTGTTCTCGCGGCGTACAGAAATTAAGACTGGCTAAGTATTCTTCAGCATCCTCGGCTGAACTGAATCCCTTTTGCCAAGCAATTTTCAATGACGGTGCGTTAAACTTCGCGATTAGAGATCGTTCGATGAACGATGTCATACGCCTTGCATAGCTGATCTCTGAAGGTCGGAAAGTCAAAAAACTGATCTTGTGCCATCGCCAAATGACCAGTATCGACGCGAAATGACATGCCAAGGTCATGATTGATCAAAGTGGCTCTGGGGAGTCATATCCTTAGGCATCCAACCTGAGTCGAGCGTATTCTCCAGCTTTATTATCATCTCTCCGCATCGATCCAAATATCGGTATCCTTGGACAGGGCGAAGTGAGAAAGCAATTTGATTCAGTTCGAAGCTACTTTTTGTCATTTCATCACGACCACCGACCTTGTGACACATTTGTTGCTTAACGAGTTATCGACATCATTCTGTTTGTCAGACTACCGTGACACATGTGTGGATGCAAGTTGGTACTGAAAACAGCAAACGATTTGCCATCATCGGATCGCGTGTGACAATCGCAGGTTTCACGCTGCAGTCGCAATCGCCGTCGAGCGCACCTGCGCCAGTATCTCGATCAATCGATCCACCTGATCTGAACCGAACAAACCATCTGGCCCGGAAGACGCGATATCGGTGAACGGCGATGCGTAGAGTTGCGCCGGGTCCAGCAGACCGTGTTCCGCAAGGTGATCGATGATCATGTTCAGAAACTCAATCTGACTTCCTGACAGATTCGTTCCGGTCAGAAACTGGGAAAACGCCTGCTTCGCTGCATCGCGATCCAGCCCCACCAGAGACCGCAGAAACAAACCAAGCCCCTCGGCCTCTTCGGTCGCACGCTGAAGATCCTCCTGCTGTGCCGCGACCTTCCGTGTCCTTTTCCGTCACAAGATTCACCGGCGCGGCATCCGGCAGAAACTTCTTGAAGTTGCCGCCCGCCTGGATCACCAGCGCCACTCGGTCTGCCAGAAACAGGATTCGCTTCGCCCAGTTCGTCCGCATCAGCAGTTCACACAGGGCAATCACCGTCCGGGTCTTCCCGGCCCCGGTCGCCATCACAACCAAAGCCTTCCGATCGTGATCCTTCTCAAACGCTTCGCAAATCCGGCGAATCGCCCGAGTCTGGTAATACCGTTCGACGATGGTGTCGTTGATGCTCGCATCCGCCAGTGATTTGCGAGTCGTCCGGCGCTGGATCAGCAGTTCCAGTTCAGACTTCTTGTAGAACCCCTGCACCGGGCGCGGTGGATAGTTGACGTCATCCCAGATCCAGTGTTCGTATCCGTTCGAATAGAAGATCACCGGTCGCTGGCCGAACATCGCTTCCAGGCAATCGGCGTACAGCTTCGCCTGCTGCTGACCAACCCGAGCATCACGCTTCGTTCGTTTGGCTTCCACCAGTCCCAGCGGTTTCCCATCATCACCCCACAGGACGTAATCGACGAAACCGACGCCCTGATCGTTCGGCATCCCGGACACTTCGAATTCCCGATCAGCCGTCTGATCCAGTGGCCAGCCCGCTTCTTTCAGCAGCAGGTCGATGAAGTAGTCGCGCGTCGCCGCTTCTGAGTAATCATGACTGTCCGGCTGAGCTGCTGCCGCTCGTCGTGTTTCCGCTACTTCCGCCCGTAAGCGCGTGAGTTCTGCGTCCAGCGAATTTTTGTCCGCCAGCAGAGCGGACAGCTTTTCGTCCTTGTCACGCAGCTCTGCCCCGATCTTCTGCAACTGCTCCAACGTCTGCCGTGGTATCGGAGTCGTCTTCGGCAGCAAATCTGGATCAAAGGTCAGCCCCGCTGCCGGACGAGCTTGGCGGCCATACGTGTGTCCTAGCCAGTAGCACACATGAAACAGCTCCCGGACTGCAACCACGGAATCGCTTTCCGGAATCGGTCGATGATGATGCACCGCCCGGTTCCCCAGCGTCACAATCACCTTCGCCTTGTTGAACACCGCATCACCGGCGATTTGCTTGAACGTCGGTTCATGGATTAAGGCCGAGACATTGTCCTGATACGGCAGCTTCAGCCCGCTGTCGAACTTGAACGCCCACGACACTGCCAGTTCCAACGTGCGACGTGCGTAGAAGCAGGCGGTTCGTGGATCAGGGACAGCGAGCAGTTCCGCCTTCCTGGCCGATTCAAAAATTGCGGCGAAATCTGGTTGAAGGAAGGTAAACTGGGACATGAAGAAAGCTTCAAAAAAACAATAGGTCCTATAGGTCTTATACGACCTATTCTTTTCCGCACCAAACGTCAGCCATCAATCGTTCCCCCGAACCTGTCGTCTGGCTTTTGACATCCTTTCGCGCAGGCCGCCTTCTTTCAAAAAGGCCTGTTCCAACTGTCGGATCTGTTGATCCAGCAGATAATTGGCCTGATGAATGAGGCAGATGATGATGTTGGCCACCACATTGCCAGGCCGGCTTTCAAGATACATCCTATAGGTCGTATAGGACTCATCTTCTTTTCTTCCGAGCTTGCGAACAAACAAAGCCTGTTCACTGTTCTTATCCCACAGCAAACCATCATTTGTTCGCAGAAAATCACGGTAATCTTCCAGCAATTCTTCCAGACTGGCACGGGCAACATTCATCAGCTTGATTTCCATTTCTTTGGACGTTCCTGAAGCCATGCTGCCTTCGATGATATTCTGCTTCCCAGATCGAGCCGCCTGAACCATTTGGTCAACCGTGCGATCTCGTTTGTCCAGGAACCGCTTGCAGAATTGCACCGTAGCGTCGTAAACAATCAGCGACTTCCGATATGACAACAGATCCTGGTAACCGCCATGCGGTGGGATAAAACCGGATGTCATCGGTGAAATCCTTTTTCAAAAGACAAATATGTCGCATACGACTCATAGGACCTATTGTCTTCTGTTATTTTTTGGGAAACCTCCGCCAGTTCACGAAAGTGGGTGTGCATCCACGCGGGAGCGAGCGGCAGGTCTTTTAACAATTGACGGCGTTCCTTCAGTGGAATCGTTTGCTTGAGTTTTGCGATCCGTTCTGCCGTAACATGATCCTTCCCCAGTGAACGAAACGCCTGAATGATCAAACCGCTCAGTCGCCCTGCGGTTGCCATGTTGCGAGCTGTGGTATGCCGCAGTTGAATCGTAATCGGCCCGACTTTGACCAGTCGGCTGGGGCCTTCGGTCAGGAAGACGACTTTGGCGGGCACCTGCTCCGACAAACCCAGCAGGTTCAAAGCATAGGCCCCGGTCGGCTGCAGTCGAATGCGGTCCCGGTGCGTCAATGCCTTCGTAATCGCTTCGATGGTGGGCGACAGCGTCCCGAGAAGATCGTCGGTCACTGGAAGGTCATAAACGCCGCGTGCCAGCCGCCGGATCGCACCGGACTTCTCCATGCGGTGCAGTGCGACGCCAATTGCCTGGCGGCTGCCCAGGTCGAGGAAATCCCCCGGAACAACGACGGTGCCTGCGCCACGTCGTTTGATTCGGGCGAGGATCATGGAGTCGATGCTGAGAGGTGATTTTGGCCGTGGCAATATGTAATAAAAAGTACCCTGTTTTTATTACGGAATCAAGTCAGTTCGGACTATTCACACCGTTGTCCGTGTCAGAAAAAGTACCCTGTTTTTCTGACACGGTAGCTGTCACGCTCCGCCGTGACGAGCATCATGGAACAGACATTGTTTTTCGTGTCGTCTTGTTTGTTCCCAATGCTGCGTAGTGTGTATTGCGAATGGGAAGCGCTTTCAGGACTGCGATTATGCAACCGGATCAAATAAATACCTTTCCTCGAAGGGCACTTGAAATTTATCGAGGAACTCCAGGTATTCCTCACGGAAATTCTTTTTCGCGTGATGTTCCACCTGGTTTTGAATATAGCGAATCACGTCGGTGAGTTGAGAATGCGAATAGGAGAACGCTCCGAAACCTTCCTGCCATGAGAAGCGACCCATCACCCAGCGATTCTCGTTGATGTGGTTTGTCGAGCCGGTCTTGATGTCACCGACCAGGTTCGACAATGCCATGTTCGGCTTGAGACCAATCAGAATATGCGTATGATCGGGCATACAGTGGATTGCCAGCAGCTTCTGGCCTTGGCGCGAGATGATGCCGGTGATGTATTTGTGCAGCTCTTCCTTGCGTTCGGGGCGGATGAGGTTTTGCCGACCCTGGACGGCGAACACGACCTGAATATAGATTTGTGTGTAAGTGTTAGCCATAAGTTCACCGCGAATCAATTGGAAATCGTCGATCGAAAAGTTTAAAAAGCCCCAGCGGGGCGGCATGTTGATAGCACCCGACGGCACCATCCTCCCAAAGCCCCAGCGGGGCGGCATGTTTATAGACCGGCGTCCATCATCGCGAAGCAATCCCAAGCCCCGGCGGGGCGGCATGTTTATAGACCGGCATCCATCATCGCGAAGCAATCCCAAGCCCCGGCGGGGCGGCATGTTGATCGCATCCGACGGCACCATCCTCCCAAAGCCCCAGCGGGGCGGCATGTTTATAGAACGCGGCGTCAAAATCCACCACAAGCCCCGGCGGGGCGGCATGTTGATCGCGTTCGTCGTTGCCATTGGGTTATCGGACGGGGGTTTCATGCCGCTCCTACGGAGCTTGGGTTGTTTGGTGGTTTGTCGATTTCTATAAACATGACGCTCCTACGGAGCTACAATTCCCCCCGGAAGGCGCGGTGCTGGAGTGTGGCGAAGAGCGCGTCCAGCTCCGCCAGCGACGCGCGGTGTGCCGTCTTCAGCGTCTCCACCGCCGTGACTCGGCGGGCGAAT
>JAYUVA010000834.1:0-3024 GCA_043754375.1 Candidatus Kuenenia sp.
CCCGGCTTTGAAGTCGGCGGCGATAACAGAAATGATCGAATCCAGTCGGATTTCAGGCGACTGCCCGCTCCGTCCAGCACGGGCCCGCGTTTTGCGAGCAACATCGCGTCGGCAGTCGCATGGCAGGCTGTGCAACTGAGTTCTGTGATCAACAGACGGCCCGCCGTGACTGGATCAATGTCGGCATGTCGCCCGAAGCGGTCGAAGCCGGAAACAAAGGGCACGTCGGAGATCATGTCATCGGCGAATACCGCTGTTGCCGCGATCCAGACGCATAGACTGCCCAGTTTCTGTATTGCACCTGCTACTGAACTCATAGCCCGCACGCTTTCAGCAGAGATGTCTGTACCGCCAGATCATGAACCGGCGAGAAGTCAAATTCTTGTTCGCATGCGCGTGCCCAACGCCGATCTGACCAATCCGAATGCGTGGCCCTGCAGTGCTGTCGTCCAGCCTTGCGTAAGCGGACTTCGAAAGCAGTGACAGCGCAAATGTGCTACCGATTTTTTGAATGGCCTTACGTCGTCGATATTTCATACGGGGATTCTCCAGTAGGGTGTGTGCAGCGACAGCGGAACACACCATTGTCTTACGCTTTCGGCAGTGGTGCGTTGCGCTCCGCTTCACGCACCCTACGACTGTTCGATCGTTCAGGTCGAACGGGCGCGAAACAAGATTCAGGCCCCCTTGCTGTTCGTCGTCACCATGACACGAAACACACTTTCGGGCAATCAATTCTAAGGCTCGTGGGTGCAGGTCAGCCGAAGCGTGCGGCTCATCGGCGACCGCTGCCAGCACACAAGTGCAGAGCAGGACGGATGCACAAATTGATTGACTCAACGAGTTCTTCATATGTGCTCTTTTACTGTGTTGAGCTGAACAACGCCACTTCGTCCCGTCTCCCTCAAGGGGACTGTCGTTTTCATCGTTTAACGGCAAGCCGCAGGCGTCGTTGCCGCGTTTCGCATGCGCCTGCGGCTCGCCGTTAAACGATTTTTCTGACTCGGTGAACTAAAACGACAGTCCCCCAAGTTGAATGGTGGGCCGACGCGGCTGATCAGCCGCTTGTCCCACCCTCCGTCTAAAAGCGCGGTTCTGATCCTGAACTCACGCGGATTCCCGTATCAGGCGAGCTGCTACCCACCAGCAACGGTGCCATCTTTCGGTCAAAATCCTGCTTTGCAAAAGACACCACCGCCGATAGCACGATCGTCACAGCAACAAAGCGCACGCCGGACTTTTGCCATGCGGGCCGTGAGCGAAGTCCCGGGAGTTCACTGATCCAGCAAAGCAACGGGGTCAGGAACAGCACGATCGCACACAGACCTGTGAGCTGGCCAAAGTAATGGCCGATGCACAACAGACTGAACAGGCCGATCACGCCAATGCCGATCGTGGCCCGAAGATACGTCTCGACTTTAACGCCGAAATCCTGAGCCAACAGTGGGCACGCCAGTGAAGTTCCTGCAAGTGCAGCCGCCAGCGGAATCGCAGCAGCCCCTCCCTTAATATAACCAGCCATCATTGTCGCCAGACCAGTACACAGGATAGTCATCGCAAGACAGAGAGTGATGCTGCCCGCAGCGGAACGGTCAGACAATCGACACAGCAGGCTCCAGACCGCGATCAGCCCCAGGAAGCCGACGCCAAACGCAGCAAGAGTCTGCCCGAAGGACCACGCATCAGGATTGTCGCTTCCGACGCCGCCAAGGTAGACCGAGTCATGCAGCAGGATTCGGCCAACGGACGCATACAGCGTTAAACGTAATCCATGTGCACATAACGATCCGGACTTCCCCGTAGGAGATTTTGCGAGAATTCTAACGCTCACATGTTCCCCATGGGCGTCCCCAGACGGGAGGGCGAGGCTCCTGCCGAGCTGTTGATCGCGGCATGGCAGGAGCCGCGCCCTCCCGGAAATTGCCGCGCGCAATTCCACGAGCACCGTCGCCGGGAGCACGATCATCAGGAATCGGTTGAGGGCATTCACGGGCGGCCATGTCCATGAAAACTGGAGGACACCGTAGCCCGTCACTACACCCACGCCGACCGCCAGCACAGAGATGACTGCGGCAACGGAGTGACGGAATTTCCGCACAACAAGCCGGAACGCCAGCACGATCATCGCACTGGCGAACACGGCCGCAATCGACGCCTTCAGATACGAAATCGGATCCGGCATCCGCTATTTCCGCATCCCTTCGCAGTCGATGATGATGATCGCTTCATCTCCGATGGGTCCAATCGCGTTCTTATCGAAGCCAAAGCCACTGCGTTTCAGTTTCAGCTCGGTTGAAAAGGCCACGCGCTTCACGTCTTTAAAAGTGTGCTCCTTGCCGCCCATCAGCGGGAACGTCACTTCTTTGGTCGTTCCGTGCATCGTAAAATCACCGGTGACTTCGTAACCACCGTCGATTGCCTTGACGCTGGTGCTCTTGAATTCGATGGTAGGAAACTGCTTGGTGTCGAAGTAGTCCGGTTGACGCAGATGCTCGTCCCGCGCCACATTTGCGGTATCGACGCTGTCGGCCTTGATCGTCAGTTGGAACGTCGATTTCGTCGGATCCTGACGATCCAGTGAGAATTTTCCTTCGACCGCATTGAAGCGACCGTGAATCCAGCTGATGTCCAGGTGTCGGGCCTTGAAGCTGACGGACGAATGGACCAGATCATATGCGTATTCATCGGATGCTACGGCCAAACGGCTCGCGCCGCAGAGCGACAGTGTCACGACAAGAGACATCAGGCAGGTTGTTAAGTTTCGACGTATCATTGGAACTCCCGGGGAAACAGGTTCGGAAAATCATTATCAAGGCGACCGAGCCGCTGTGCCATCGTACGGGCCGCCTCTTCATCCGTAAAGCGGACAGGCAAACTATCAGCAATCGCTGTTGATTTGTTGCGACTTGACTACAATCTGACTCGCGATACCGCACGCATTTAGCATTGGCTTGTTTAACTGCGTGCCCTGCGGGCCGCGATTGTTCTATTTGAAATTTCGTATTTGAGATTTGAAATACAAAG
>JAYUVA010000835.1:0-5801 GCA_043754375.1 Candidatus Kuenenia sp.
AGCATGCACGATGACCAGCGAATTTGTCACCAGTGGAGACGAACAGAAGCCCCACATTGGCGGCTCCCGCTTGGCGACTTTTCTCAGATCTGTTTGCCACACGATATCACCGGTCCTGGGATCAAGCCGCAGCAGGTGACCGCTGGCTCCCATCACGAACAGACCACCGTCAGCAAGTGTCGGCGTTCCGCGAGGCCCCGGGCCGCCGAGAGAATCTTCGAAACGCGATTCCATCTGTTGCGTCCAGATCTCCTTGCCAGAGTCTGCCGCATAGCAGACAGTGGTTTCCATCGAACCACGCTGCTCCTGAGTAAACAGCAGCTTGCCAGCGACAGCGAACGACGACCAACCCGGCCCAACGCTTACTTTCCAGATCTGTTCCGGCTGTTTTACTGACCAGTCTGAAGACAAGACGGGACCGTGCTGCCGACCGGCGCGATCTGAACCTCGGAATGCCGGCCACTCAGGATTCGCCAGCCACTGTTCAACATCAGATTTTGCAAAGTCCGTCAGCTCGACCGATGATTCCTGATCGCGATTCGCAATGATCTGATCTTCGTTCGATTCCTGCCACCGCCACTTCAAATCAACAGCAAAATCTCCCCACAGACCGTCGCTCTTGATCAACGTTGAAAAACCAAATCCGCAACCCGCAAACAGGATGGCAATCACCGTGCGACGGAATGACAACATGCGACCAAAAAGAATCGCAGCCATGGCGAACGCGGCGGTTCCCATCGGAATCGTCAGCACCATCACTCCTGGCCCGCGCATCGACGGATGCGCAGCCGCAAGAGTGGCCGCCGCTGAACCGAAAATCCCGACAATCCCCACGAGTCGTTCCAACCATGTGGCCCGGCTGAGTGACAACCACCACAGCACAACCAGCACACCGCACACAGCGGGTCCAACCGCAGCCGACATCCACAGGTTGGCTGGCCCGTTCTCGACCAGGCGCGGCAACAAACGAGCGATCACCATCCCGGCAAGCAACATCGCCGCAGGCCAGACGCGCAGTGGTCGAAAGCCAACTTTGATGACTGGCACTGAAGCTTCCACTGCCGTCGGACTCGATTTCGTTTGATCGTCACTCATCTTTGTTTTCAACCATTTTGATTCAAAAATGCCAACGGCCACGCCCTGGATATCTGGTCGCGGCACACTGATTATCCACAATTCGTCCAGTCCCGCAATCACAGCCCTGTGTCCTCAGGTCTGTGGGTTCTCCACCCTGCCTCACGGCAACGCAGTTTCCTTCGTTTCCGGGCTGATAACGTTCGCCCGGAATGGACTTCCGCCCTCCTGAACAATTGCCTTCACAGGCGCACTAGCCGTCGCGCTCCGCCGAGACGAGCATTTTGCTCGCACGTCATGGTGCCACTGCCATATGCCAATCACACACTTCGTTGATGAATGTCGCTCGAGAGGCCAGCGTGGTTTCTTCAGCCACGGGCCTTCCTGAAGGCCTCGTCTCGGCGGAGCGCGACGACTACATTCGATGAGTGGGGAGACCTGAGACGTTCGAGTTCTGAACATACAGGTTGCCGTCAAGTTCGTAATGCAGCAGGCGACCGTGATGGCCGTGGGATGAATCTTCTCAGGATGACGGTGATTGTCACCCGATTCAGCCAAGGCCGTTTTTTTAAGGTATGGCCGTCTGTCGCGAGCCCAACGCCGGATAAGGCAGCGTGGGGCTTCGAGCCTCTGATACGTTATTCAGCTCACGACGTAACACCGTCCAGGGTTGGCGATCACGACGCACAACACTAACAGAGATAGCGCCCTCGTCAGCTTCGCTCCTGATTTCCGATTCTTAAAAAAAGATGCTCCAAGGCAGACACATTGCCGGTGCATGCTGAGCCCCTGATACACTATTTTTCACAAACCCACATCGTGGCTTTTACCTCGCTTGCGCTGATCAGGCAGATCGCTGGAATAACCTTGGCGGTCGGCATGAATCCGGCAACTGTGATCTGTCCACGTCGCATTGAGGGGAATGCTGCCAGTGTCGCCATTTTTTGGCTGTGATTCTGAGGTGCCTGCCGTACGTCTCATTCCTCCACGGTTGAAGAACGAAGTCCCGAGAGACCTCGCAAACGACGACGTCAACTTTCCTGGCAACGCAAGTTCCTGTTTGCGGTGTTTTCAACCGCGCTGCTGTTCGTCTCGCTCGAAATGATCCTGGCAGTCCTGGGCGTTCAGCCTATCAGCCATCGACGAGATGCCTATGTCGGATTTGCCGGCAGTGTGCCGCTCTTCATCAGGAGCGGAGATCGGTACTCGACTAATCCTCTCAAGCTCAGCTATTTCAATCCGCAGTCGTTTCTCGCAAAGAAGTCTCCGGGAATGCGTCGTGTATTTTGTCTGGGTGGATCCACGACTTTTGGCCATCCCTACGAAGACCCCACGTCATTTTGCGGATGGCTGCGAGAGATGCTGCACGAGGTCGAGCCCGATGGATCCTGGGAAGTCATTAATTGTGGTGGCGTCTCGTACGCGAGTTATCGCGTGGCGCTGCTGATGAACGAGTTGACCGCATATGAGCCGGATCTTTTTATCGTCTACACGGGGCACAATGAGTTTCTGGAAGAACGGTCTTATGGTAATCTGCGTCGGTCGGGTTTGGTGGATCTGGCAGGCCGCGCCGTGTCAAGACTGCGGATTTCGGGCGTGATTGACGACATGCTGGGAGGCGTTCCGTCACCTGACAAGACCACAAGCCGGCTTGCTGCTGAAGTAGATGTCATCCTCGACCACACAGATGGCCCGGAGACCTACCGCCGGGATCCTGAACTGCGTCGAGGTGTCGTCGCGCATTTTCGAGAGAGCCTGTCGAAGATCGTTCAACTGGCGCAAGGCTCGGGGGCAAAGGTGATCCTTGTCAAACCGGAGTCCAACCTGAAGGATTTCAGTCCCTTCAAGAGCGAATCGACGAAGCTGTCATTTGGTGAATCCCTCCGTTGGGAGACACTGATCCGTGATGCTCGCGAGGCAAGGAAAGCCGGCCGGTTACAGGCAGCCGTGGAACTGCTGCTGCAGGCCAGCAGTCTTGATCCTCATCATGCCGACGGGCTTTTCCAAACGGCATCCGCACTTTTCGAAGCGGGACGAATTGAAGAAGCCGAACAGTACTATCTGAACGCCCGCGATGAAGATATTTGTACCCTGAGAGCTCCACGCCAGGTCACAGACAGCGTTCCGATCATTGCCGAATCCATGAATGTACCAATGGTGAACTTTCAGAAGATCATTGCACAACGGTGTCTGCAAATTCACGGGTACATGCTGCCCGGTGATGAGTGTTTTCTCGATCATGTCCATCCGACTGTGGATTCCAATGGTGACCTCGCAGTTGCGCTGTTGCAGACAATGCAGGAAATGGGGTTGGCGGCGGCGCGACATTCGCCCGAGCAGATTCGAGAACGTGTTCGGGGTCGAGTGACCAGCTCGCTCAGCAAAAAGGAACAAGCACTGGCGTTGACTCGAGTAGCCCAGGTTCTGGCGTGGGCCGGAAAAGATCAGGAGGGACTCCGCAGCGCGAAACAGGCTGTGGATGTTTTCCCGGAAAGTTCGGCTGTGGTCAGTCAGTATGGCCGAATGCTGGAAAACAACGGACAAACTGAAGCCGCATTCATCCAGTATCAGGCGGCAGTCCGGCTGGATCCGTCTGACTCATTAGCAGTCTCTCGCCTGGCAGCCGCCCTCTTCAAGCAGAATTCGTACAATGAAGCCAAAGAGCACTGGGAAAAAGCGATCGACACCACGCCGGAAAGCGCACCACTTTCGTTTCGTGTTGAACTGCACGTCCGAGTCGGAGACTGCCATGCGTTGCTCGGTGATCGGGAAGCGGCGAGAAGAGAATATCGTATCGCCAACAACCTGGATCCCGCATCTCCGCTGGCTCTGGAACGACTGAGCCGTTAACCTCAATGACCCAGCACCATCCGCCACTACGGGTTTGCTGCGGGCGGTTGAGTGCATTCTATGAGCCGGTGGTATATCTGCGTTTGCTTCAAACTGGCCTCGGATTGTCCAGACATGCGATAAGCATCGATCAACCATCCGTGAACCTGAACCAGAGACGGATCAAGTTCAATGGATTTTTCCGCGGATCGGATGCCTTCCGGATATCGTCCCAGCATCCCCATCACATGCGCATGACGACCATACATGCCGGCATGCCACGGATTGATCTTCAGAAACCGCTCAAGATACCCGGCCGCTTCTTTATGGTCTCCATTGTCATGCGTGAGTTGCGCGAGCCGGTACAGCAACGCCTCATTTTGCGGGTCATGCTGAAGTCCCTGCCTCCAGACCGCAGCCGCTTCAAATGATCGACCCTGCTGAGTCAGTGCGGTTCCGAGCCATTCCAGCAGCATAGAATCGCTGGCAAAACTGCTGCGTGCCTGGCGGAGCAGTTGTTCGGCCTTGAGGGATGAACCGCCGAAGCTCCCTCGTTCAGCCAGTCGTGCCAGAGTGATTCCGAGCGACCGCTTTCGTTCGGCGTCAGACAGCGGAACAAGGCCGTCCTGAAAGACCGTCAGGCCGCTACCGACGGTTGAATCGCTCTTTTGCCGCGGTCGCCGCAGGATTCGATGGTTTGTATGGACTGCGTGGGGGACGTCGCTGGCTGCGATTGCCGACATGTGGCACGCGATGCACGAATCGTCACTTAATGACCGATCCGCAGCCGGAGCCACACAGGACTCCGTGTTGTGGCAGGTCAGACATTTGGTACGGTAGACACCAGCCGACTGTGTCCCATGTTCTGCCGCGTGAGGATCATGACAAGTCGTGCAGCTCATCTGTCCGTCAGACCCAGTGAAGCATTGACTCGACTGCATTTGTTCCACATGACTGACGGCGCGCGTTGAACCATCTTTTTCGGACGACTGGTCCACAAAGATCGTCCAGATTTCGCCAATCAACTGGCCCGGTCGAAAGTCAAAGTCGGTATGGCCAGATCGCAGCACACGTTCCACTCCCTGCAGGTGGCACTGAGCACAGACCGAGTCGCGTCGAGCGGGATCCAGTTTCGCGGGATTCACAATCATATCAGCCACGGATGCGTTGCGATGGTGCTTCACATGCTGTTCACCGGCACCGTGACAGCGTTCGCAGCCTATGGAAAGTTCATGAAATGCCGGTTCCAACAACCGGTCTTTCGCCTGCGGGTCATCAGCAACCCGCCCGGTGTGACAACTGAGACAGGAATCCGTGACACGGCGTTCAAAACGCTGGTGGCCAGCCGGATTGTATCCCGGTGCCAAATCCCAGTGGTTTGTCCGCGAATACCAGTTGATCGGGGATGTGAAAAGCATCCCAGGGCGTTTGAGAAGATAGGCATGGCCTTGTTGCCCGGACCCAATCACATAGCGGACTTCTTCAGCCTGATCGTAAATTGTTTCAAGCTTCTTGTCGGTCATCATTTCGTGATGAAAGACGGCCATATCCCGACGTTCCACCTGATAGCTTACATGTGGCAAAGGAGAGAATTCTGCGGCTGAGAAATCTTCGTCAGTCGAGCGGCTGGAAATCTCTGTCATCGAAAGAAACATGGGATGCGACTGCCACTTTGACCATTCGCCGGCGTGACATTCAGCGCACGCCTGACTTCCGACGAACTGAATTGATTTAAACTCAGAGGAACCGTCGGGGAAACTGTCGATGACTCCAGAGTTCGACTCTACCTGTTCGGATGGCGACTTCGTGTACAGCAGTGCGGCGGCGGCAGACACCAGGATGACGGCAGAGATGATGGTCGTTACCCAGCGAAGGCGCGCCGAACACAGCAAAGTTTT
>JAYUVA010000836.1:0-3551 GCA_043754375.1 Candidatus Kuenenia sp.
AAAACACTCTCCATGTGTTCGGTGACTTTCTGCAATCGGTCGCGAATCTGCGTTGCATCGGTCCAGATGCGGTTACTGATCAGGAGTTCGTCGAAGTCAGCAAGGTGCATCAGTGCGGAAAAGCTCTGGCCCAACCCCACGGGATCGATGAGCGTAAACTGAACTCGCCCCGGCATGATACTGGTCAACAGCCGCAGGAGAATTGAACGCACAAATTCAAGTGCCGGTTCGCGTCCCGCCGCATCATGTTCAACCACAATCGACGTGTCGCAGGGAAAATTCAGAATGGCAGGCAATTCAAGGCACAAGTTCGCATCCGGCTCTCGACTGTCGCCCTGCGGTGGTGCGGGAAGCGTTGCCAGCAGGTCACCAATCGGCAACGCTTCCGGCAGCGATGTCGGTACGTTCCAGCTGGAACCTCGCATCTGCGACCAGCGGGGAAACGCGGCGACTCGTTCGCGGCTGCGGCGAGCCAGTTCCCGCGCGAAGGAGATATCCGTCGTCCAGTGCGTAATCGCTGCTGCTTCGTCGGCATGCAGTGAATGGCGGATCGTGGCGTTGTGAGTGACCAGCGCGGCGAGCGCCTGATCGCGTTCGGACTTAAGGGTCGCCGTAATTCGGACGATCTCCTGTCCTCGCCAATTCTCAATCACCGATTGTTCTCGGGACGATTCCGCTGTGTTCGCCGCGAGTTGTTCCTGAGAAAGTTTTTCTTGCCTTGAGACCTGATCGTTGTAGGTTCGCGTGCGATTGCGGATTTGCTCGTCCGCTGATTTCTGCAGCTTCGCGGAGTGTTGATCGCGGTGTTGCAGCATATTCGTCTTCCATGTCTCTGCAGCCGCATCCACACGCTTCAATTCCTGCTGACTTTTCTGTGACCAGTATTCCAGGGCGGCTTTGGCATTCGCCACATGTTGCAGGATGTCTTCATAGCCGGCTCGAAGCCGCGACTGCGCCACGACCAACAACACCGTTCCGAAAAGCACCGCAGTCGCAGCTCCGATCAGGCAGGACACCCCGAACCATTGCCAGTCCGGCTTTTGCAGTTCGGGATTCAGGAACAGACGCAGGTCAGCTCGAGCACCGGTCGCAACGATGGCGACGACGACGAAAATCAGGAGCGTCAGGCCCCAGATTCGAAAGCCGCAAATCCATTGAGGCAGATTCTGGCGATCAATCACACCGGCGGACGCCATCGCCTGATCGATCTGTTCCATCCCAAGTGTATGACTGGCTTCGCGGCCTTTGACTGGCACATTGACTGGCGGTTTTGTTGAATCCATGCCAGCATGGCAATGATCAAGATACCTGGCAGTGAACTGAACTCTGGCATCCAGATCGCTCAAGTGTTGTTCCGCGAACGCCTGCTGCGTCTGAAAGATTTCATGCGACCGTTCTGCTTCCCGCACCGGAGTGTCTTCATTCGATTCGTCACACACGGACTGCAGAACCCAGAGTTCGCTCTGAAGTTTCTGGCGAATACTGGCAACATCCTCCTTGAACCCCGCCGCCAGAACGTTCAGCTTGCGCTCGCGCGAACCGATGGCTGCTTCACGCACTCTGCTGATGTCATCGTCGGACTGCATCAAACGATCACGAACGTCGTTTGCCATTCGCTCAAGTTGAGCCTGCACGCCTGATTCGTGCTGACTGTGAATGGAGGCCGTCCGCTCCACTTCCTGATCGTTCAGTTCCGCCAGTCGCCGCCGCACAGAATTCACCGCATCTCGCGCAGAGACGCATCTCGAACGAAGTCGTTCGAGTTCCAGAATCTGCGATTCAAGACTTGTTGATGCAGTAGCCATGATGGCAATCTCACAGGGCCGGATGATCCAAAACTTAGAACCCCTGACAAAACCTGCGTGAGCCGCGGAGGTTTTTTTAGGGGGTCTTAATCAATGATTGTAGCCCGGCAGCGTCACCTCCTGTCAGCGAATCATGAGTGAATTCTGAAATCCCTGACCCAGCCCCGCAAACGGCTCCATTCACGGGGAAACGCGATCTTGCGACCACTCTCCGCAGATTTCTGCAGTTTCCCCACAGCTCCGAGATTCATTCCTGCGTCTCCACAGCTGGTGGATTGTGATGGCTCAACATTGATGTGAGAGTAATCTCCTGGTCAGTGCCTATCGTATTCCTTTCCTCGAGACGGGGGGCAGAATCTCTTCAGTGACGCCGACAAGTCGCAGTCGGCGCGACAGTGTCACATCGGCTTGATGACACCCTTTCAGGATATCAATGACATGCGTGAGCCGGGCGACAACATCGTTGCATCCTTCAAGAAGGTTTTGGTGCCATTCGTCCGAATTGATACAGTTGCAGTCATGGCTATTCATTCCTGGAAGGGCTTTCGTCGTCTATAGGATAAGGGTGCTACACAGATAGAATCGGCGACCCAGTCGCTGAATCTTCAGCAGTTTCTCTCTATGAGCCATTCGGAGAACATTGCCGCAAACCCGCACCTGCCTCAGCCTGTGCCGGTGAAAGAAACAGAAAAGCTGTTACTATCGCGACAATACATACCGAGAACCAGAATGAAACTAGGTGACATTATGCGGCTTGGCATCTTTGGGGGCACATTTGACCCGGTGCATTACGGGCATTTACTGTTGGCAGAAGCGAGTCGGGAACAATTGAAACTTGACGAGGTCCGATTTGTTCCAGCCGCGACACCGCCTCATAAGCTGGACCATGAAATCTCGGATGGCCAGGCGCGGGCTGACATGCTGAGTCTCGCAGTCTCGGGGTATCCCGAGTTTGTGGTTGATCGCCGGGAACTCAAACGCCGGGGCCCTTCGTATTCAGTCGATACGCTGGCGGAATTTGCAGTCGAGTTTCCGCAAGCCAAATTGTTCTTCCTGATCGGAGCGGATTCCCTGCGAGACTTTCTTACATGGCGCGAGCCGGAACGCATTACGAAGCTCGCCACATTAGTTGCCTGCAATCGACCGGGTTTGCCGGAATTGCAAAATGAACAAGTTGTGAAATGGGTCGGACGTGAGATCGCGGATCGGGTTTTGACGGTGCAAATGCCGGGGACAGATATTTCCGGATCAGAATTGCGAGACCGTGTTCGCGATGGCCGCAGCCTGCGGTTCCTCACACCGCGCGCTGTGCAAGTGTTTGTGGTCGAACACGGCTTGTATCACCGGACAGAGGCCTGATACGAGCCAGTGCGTCGCTGATGTCGTCATCCATTCCTTCCGTCTGTTTGGTTTTTGAAAGCGTCCCGAAGTCTGGCCCAGGTGTAGTCGCGTTCGATTGTTCGAGTAGGTCCTCATATGGTAAACTGTCCAGCCGGCGAAGAACGGTCCCAATATTTCCCATTTCTCACGTTGACCATCGGCCGTGCGGATTAAAAGTTGCTACATCTTCGATGGCCTCGATTGGCTCACCTGCGGCGATGTTGCCTAACACTCGGAACGGTGTCGCCTGATGCCCCGCCTCTCCAGGCATCAAGTCTGGATCGACACCAAGTTCCTCAGCAATCCTGGTCAAGGGCTTTCGACCAATCTGGTCCTTGCCATTTTCAATCTTTGACAGGTGAGTGA
>JAYUVA010000837.1:0-3424 GCA_043754375.1 Candidatus Kuenenia sp.
CACGTTCCGGCCTTGTCTCACCATCTGCCGGATGGAAAACGGACGTCCCAGCACACACATATTGGTATGCACGCCCATCACAATCACATTCTGAATGCCCCGCTGTTTCATCAGATAGAACGCTTCGCCGCTGTCGGTGATGGCGTCCTGTTCGGCGATTTCAATTGCGGGATGCTGACGGCTCCACGCGCGATAATTCTTCACGGGAGAATCACAGTCGCAACCACCATCGGAATCATCGATCGGCAGTTTCTCTCCCTCGCGGGTTTTGTCGAGGTAACACCAGCGCTCCAGCGGGATCTGCGTTTCGACCACCGGTGCCGCCTGAGCCAACTCACGCTGCGGGAAGTCTTTATAGAAGTCCATGGTGTCGCTGGGACAGTGGATAATGAACACGCCCCTGCCGCGAGCCTGCTTGATCACCTCATTCATCTTTGGTGCCATCTCCGACACTCGCGCCGCTGACTGTTTACACCAGTGATCGTCCCACATGTCACAGACAACGATACATGTTTCGGACGGCGTCCATGTCATCGGCTTCACGACCGAGTGCCAGCGATCCGTATCCGGCGCGACTTCGACGCGCGTGCGAGCCAGGAGAGTCAATGGCTCGTTTGCGGGCGATTGGGCGCGAGAAATACTGTTTGCTGCGAACACCAGCACAACCAGCACTACGCAGAGCATGGAATTGAAAGTTCGCCAACGCCACATGTGACAACTCCCGATACGATGTTTGAAGCCTGGCGACGATTGTGACAAAGCACCGCGCAGCAAAAAAGGCGGGAACCATGCATGGTGACCGCCTTTTTTCTTATTTGCTTCTGAGCAATGTCAGAAAAACTCGTCGCGCCGGGCTGATGCCTGGTGACGAAGTTGATCAGTTGGCTTCGAGCGGAACGATGTTCATGCGGCGACCGGCGCGATCGAACAGGACGTTGCCAGCGACGAGCGCAAACAGCGTGTAATCTTTGCCCATGCCTACGTTACGGCCTGGATGCCATTTGGTTCCGCACTGACGCGCAAGGATGTTTCCGGGAATGACAGCTTCACCGCCGAACTTCTTGATTCCCAGACGCTGTGAGTTGGAATCACGCCCGTTGCGGCTGGAACCTTGTCCCTTCTTATGAGCCATGACACTTTGCTCCGACAATTCTATGTGCGACGCAGCGTTTCTGTTTTGAATGCCGTAAATCGCTGAGTTTAAGGAACAGGCGGGGTCCAACAACCGGACGCCATCACCTGCGGAATTTTCGAGAATCAGGAAGTATGACGAGTTCCCCGAGATTTTCAAGAGCTTCACAGGTCAGCCGCCTGAAGCCTCAATCCAGGGAAGGCAAATACTGCGGAAATGGCCTCGGACGTTTGCCGAAAACACTGTGAAATCGGTTGGGTGGGTAACTTGTCCCTGAGTTGTTTATTGCCTACGCAGTTCAGGGCAGGAATATGAGGGGCAGGAATATTAACACAATGAGCTATCTTCCTGCCCCTCATCTTCCTGCCTCAAAACACGAAACAGCTTTTGGACAGGTTCTTACGGTGCTTCAGCGGGAGGCGCTTGCACTGCAGGGGCCGGATTGCCTGCGTTTCCAGCATCCGGTGCCGAGTTTTGCAATTCCAAAAGACTCACTTTGGCATTGCGCAAAACAGTGTCCATATTGTCGATGTTCAGCTTCGCATCGCGAACCTGATACTGCCAGTTCGGATAGCGGACATCGATCTTTCCGTCGCCGTCGGTGTCCGAATCATTGATGAAGCGAAATTCCTGTTCGTCCTGATCAAATTCATCCCCAGGTCTGGCAAATCGCTGCACGATGACTTTCTCTTCGACAATGCGATTTCCATTCTCATCGGTTGAGATCCGATAGGCGTTGCTGAACCCTGACATCACGACGGAAAAGAAGTCGGCCTTTGGATTGACGTTGCGCCAGACGGCAACGCCGTAGACCGCTTTTGACAGAGCGTCTTTATCGTCTCCCGGAACTGGTTCGCCGACCTCGGCAATCGCTTCGACGCTGTTGAGCATCTTCAAGTTCAGCCCTCGCCGTCCGAATTCTCGCTCGAATACGGCCTTTTGGATCTCCAGATTGATTTCATCCACGTAAAGTTCGTCCCGATCATTGTCTTCTGCTTTAAGAATGAAACGCGGCATCTGCAGTGGTACCGTACCCACAGGGTCCAGCGTGTTGGCCGGATCGACATCCGGATCGGCCAGCTTGCGCCGGAGTTCAGCCGTTTCTGAGCCTGCCAATTCCGTCGGGTCTCGCAGAATCATGCGATAGACCATGTAGCGTATCAGTTCCTTTTGCACGACACCGGTTTTGGGATCTCGGATATCCAGCCGCATCAGACGGACGGGCTTGTACTGCACTTCACCAATCCAGAGTTCCGGATAGCCAGGGCCCAGAATAGGTTCTGTCAGCGCGCGGGCCTTGCGGGAACCCAGCATTTCATCAACGGACATGGCAATGGAACTGGTCCGGGCAAAGCCACTGTCCAGTGGCGCGCTGATCTGCTGACTCAACGCAGTCTCGGCCACATTCCACAACAGGAGCGCCGCCATCGTCGCTGCAATTCGTCGATCAAACAGATTTGATACCATGTTCCATGACCCTTCTTATTCGACTGATTGAGGCTTCTCAAAACGGGAATCAGCCCGATTTCGTATGCCTCAGCGCAGGCGGGCACCGTCTGCGTTTTCGCACAATACTGTGATTGTTATCGGCGGACATGTACACGAGTTTTTGCCAGCATCGTCCAATTTGCCGGATTTCAGGGCCGGATAAGCAGTATTCCCGCCTGAAGTCTCGAAACGCATCGACGGCGAAATCCTTACACCGGCAAAAATCGCCGTTGCAGTGCAGGTTTTTGCCTGATTCCGGGCAACCTATTGCCGATGATCATGGCCGTGATGATCATGGCCGTGATGATCGTGGTCATGCATGTGATCATGGTCATGTTCGCGAGGCAGCTGTGCGGGACTCGGGGTATCGGGAGTCGCTGCGAATGCTGACTCAGCGGCGCGATAGATATCGCGGAGTGGCACTTTGGTCTCGCGTGAGAGACGAGCGCAGTCTTCGAACTCGGGTGAGAATATCGGATGCAGGCCGGTGCGCCAGGCACGTTTGCCACGGACCTTGCCCCAGGGCGTCATGACTTCCACAATGTCGCGCTGCTGAACGCTGCGCTGAATCTGCAGACGTCGGATGCCGAGCGTGCCGGTTTCGGCAAATACAATGTCTTCGCAGCCTGCGACCAGTTCGGGACGGCAGAGCACGCTCAGCACGACTCCGGGACGATCTTTCTTCATCTGCACCGGGGTGACGAAAACATCCAGAGCGCCGGCAGATTGCAGTCGTTCGCGGACGTAGCCGATGGTCTCGCCCGGCACATCGTCGAGATTCGTTTCCAGCATCACGACGTGTTC